>NZ_JBHWZJ010000033.1:0-36115 GCF_042728415.1 Streptomyces sp. NPDC060198
GCGCCCCTGGGAGCCGGACTCGTGCCCCTGCCACGTAGGCTGCTGCCGTCTGGCCGACGCGGTGGAGTGGGGGAGCGGGCCGATGAGCGGTACGAGGGATGTCTTCCAGCCCCTTCGGGCGCTGGATCCGCAGGTCGTCGGTGGTTACCGGCTCGTCGCCCGGCTGGGTGCCGGTGGCATGGGCCGGGTCTACCTCGCGTACACCCGGGGCGGGCGGCCGGTGGCGGTCAAGGTCGTACGGCCGGAGCTGGCGGACGACCCCGGTTTCCAGCGGCGGTTCGCCCGGGAGATCAAGGCGGCCCAGCGGGTCCGCGGGGTGTACACCGCCGAGGTGATCGACGCCGACGTGCACGGTGAACCGCCGTGGCTGGCCACGTCGTACGTACCCGGGCCGTCCTTGTCACAGGCCGTGGCCCGGCACGGTCCGCTGTCGGTTCCCGCCGTGCTGTGGCTGATGGCGGGGATGGCGGAGGCGCTGTTGGCCATCCACGCCGAGGGCATCGTGCACCGGGACCTGAAGCCGTCGAACGTGCTGCTGTCCGGCGACGGGCCGCGCGTCATCGATTTCGGCATCGCGACGGCGGCCGACGCGACCGCGTACACGGTCACCGGGCAGGCGGTGGGCACGCCCGCCTACATGGCTCCCGAGCAGGCGTCCGGGGGAGAGGTCACCGGAGCGGCCGACGTCTTCTCCCTCGCCCAGACGGCCGCGTTCGCGGCCCTGGGCGAGTCGCTCTACGGCGAGGGCCAGGGCGTCGACGTGCTGTACCGGATCGTGCACTCCGAGCCCGACCTCTCGTCGCTGCCCGAGTCCCTGCGCCCGCTCTTCGCCCGGTGCCTGTCCGCGGACCCGGTGGACCGGGCCACCCCGGACGAGGTCCTGGAATGGTGCCGGGGGCGGCTGGGGCCGGACGCGGACGGGGGCGGGGCGCCGGCCGTGTGGCGGCGGTTCAGCGAGCAGGACGTCGAACTTCCGCCGCCGCTGCCCGATCCCACTCCGGTGGGGACGCGACTGCAGCCACAACCATGGACACGTGCGCAGCCGGTGCCACAGGCGCAGCCGCCGCGGTTCCCGTTCGGCCTGCCGGTTCCCCCGGCAGGGGCGGAACCCACGACCACGGCGAAGCGCGGCCGGCGCACCGCTCTGATATCGGCCGTGGCCCTGGCGGGGATCGCGGCGCTGCTCGCGCTGGTCGCCCCGCCGTTCATGGACCTGGTGCGCCAGAGCGTCCACCAGGTCGCCGCCCGCTCGTCGGACTCCACCGGCACGGAGGTCCTGGGCGCCGGCGAAGGCGCGGCCGGCTCTCCGTCGTCCTCCGCCTCGTCCCGGAACCCGAAACCCCAGCCGTACCCCGCGGTCTACCTGGACGCGAAGACCTCGGCCAACCTCGACGACCCGACGGTCAAGGTGGTGGACGGCACCGGGGAACTCCGTTTCGGATGCGAGAGCGCCGGTTGTGAACTGGAGGGCGACACGCTCGTCTTCCGGCAGATGGTCAACTTCCGGGACATCACCCTCGACGACTGCCGTTCGGCCGTGAAGGGCCGGAAGGATCACCGCCTCTTCCTCGCCGGCACGGCGGACGGGAGCGAGATCTGCGTCAAGAGCGCCTCGGGGGACATCGGGCTGCTCGTGATCGGGATCAAGGCCACCGCGGTCCCGGAAGCCGGCTTCGTCCAGGCCGACATGACGATCTGGCGAGGAGCGGCGTAACGGCCGTCCGGGCGGGGTGGGCCGCTGCTCCCCGGCCCGGGACGGGCTCCGGGGACCGGTGCGGGAGCGGGGCACCCGGCGTACTGAAGCGTGTTGCGAAAGTCCCGCCCGTCCGGCTGGAGCCGCGGCCGGCCGGGCGGCCACGTCGGTCCGCGGTCACCCGGCGCCCGCTACGGCGTGTGCGGCGAGGGCTCTCCGCAGCCGCAGGAGCGCCGTACCACCAGCGCGGAGGGGAACTGCTTCAGCCGCTCCCGCCGGGAGCCGGAGACCCGCAGCGAGTCGTCGAGCACCAGGTCCACGGCGGCGCGCGCCATCGCCGGGCGGTCCGAGAAGACCGTGGTCAGCGGCGGGTCGGTGAGCCCGGCTTCCTTGACGTCGTCAAAGCCCGCGACGGCCAGCTCGCCCGGTACGTCGATGCGCAGCTCGCGGGCGGCCCGCAGGACGCCGATGGCCTGGTCGTCGGTGGAGCAGAAGATGGCCGGCGGCCTGTCCGGGCCTGCGAGGAGACCGAGGGCCACCTGGTAGGCGTCGTAACGGTTGTACGGGGCCTGGAAGAGCCGGCCCTCGGTGGAGCGGCCGGACTCGTGCATCGCCCGGCGCCAGCCCTCGACGTGGTCGGCGACCGGGTCGCCGACGGACGGGGTGGACTCCACGCCGCCGAGGCAGGCGACGTACTCGTAACCGTGTTCCAGCAGGTGGCGGGTGGCGAGCTGGGCGCCGCCGACGTCGTCGGTGACCACCGCGACGTCGTCGATCGCCTCGGGGCGCTCGTGCAGCAGCACCACCCGGGCGTCCCACGCCTCTATCTCGGCGGCGGCCCGTTCGCTGGGGCCCTGGCTGACCAGGATCAGCCCGGAGACCCGCATGCCGAGGAAGGCCCGGAGGTAGTGGACCTCGCGTTCGTCGCGGTAGTCGGAGTTGCCGACCAGGACCATCTTCCCGCGCTCGGCGGCGGCCTGTTCGACGGCGTGCGCCATCTCCGCGAAGAACGCCTGCCGGGCGTCCGGCACGATCATCCCTATGAGGTCGGTCCGCCTCGACGCCATCGCCTGGGCAACCCGGTCGGGCCGGTAGCCCAGCTCCTTGATGGCGGCGAGTACCCGCTCGCGCGTGGCCGGGGCGACCGGCCTGGGTCCGTTGTTGATGACGTAGCTGACGACCGCGGTCGACGTACCCGCCAGTCTTGCCACATCGTCCCGCGTCACCTTGGCCACGCGCGGCAGTCTACGCGGATGGAACTACCTCTTCACAGGCGCGACCACGGGTTCCTCTTCGGCGACCTCTGCCGGTTCGGATCGCTCCGCCGGCCGGTCCGGCGGAGTGCCGCCCCGGGACGCCGATTCCTGGGCCGCCTGCTTCCGCTCGCCCTTCTCCGGCGCGACGAAGCGGTAACCGACGTTGCGGACCGTGCCGATGAGCGACTCGTGCTCGGGGCCGAGCTTGGCGCGCAGCCGCCGTACGTGGACGTCGACCGTGCGCGTACCGCCGAAGTAGTCGTAGCCCCAGACCTCTTGCAGCAGCTGGGCGCGGGTGAAGACCCGGCCCGGGTGCTGCGCGAGGTACTTGAGCAGCTCGAACTCCTTGAAGGTCAGGTCGAGGACCCGGCCCTTGAGCTTCGCGCTGTACGTCGCCTCGTCCACGGAGAGATCGCCGTTGCGGATCTCCATGGGGGAGTCGTCGGCGGTGATCTGCTGCCGTCCCGTGGCGAGCCGGAGCCGGGCCTCGACCTCGGCCGGACCCGCCGTGTCCAGCAGGACGTCGTCGATGCCCCAGTCGGCGGTGACGGCCGCGAGGCCGCCCTCGGTGACGACGAGGATCAGCGGGCAGCCCGGCCCGGTGGAGCGGAGCAGCTGGCAGAGGGAGCGGACCTGCGGAAGGTCACGCCTCCCGTCGACCAGGATGATGTCGGCACCCGGGGTGTCGACGAGAGCGGGTCCTTCGGCGGGGGCCACCCGCACGCTGTGGAGCAGAAGGCCGAGGGCGGGGAGCACCTCCGTCGACGGTTGAAGGGCGTTCGTCAGGAGCAGCAGTGAGCTCATCGCCGCTCACCTGCCTCGGTCGTCGGTCGATCGTGGTGCACGTTTCGCTCGCCCATTACGTCGGTCCTCCTCGTTCCCTGCGAGAGGGGCACTCCCGGGTCGGACCCGGGGGAGATGCGGCACATCACTTCGTCACTCTGAACGGCTGTACGGCTGAGCCTTGCGGCATTCGTCATACAGGTTTTACGGGTGCGGCCCCGCGCCCTGGGGTCGCTGAGCTTGTTGAAACGTCTCCGTAACAACACGCGGAAAGCACAAAAGGATCCGGGGGCTGCTCTGCCCGGATCCTCTTCGCAGCAGAATAGCCCACATGAGTTCACTCTCCGAGGGTCGATTCGTGAGTTCTTCTGTTCCCTTGATCACGCGAACCCCGCAGTACGCCACATTGCTCACCGATGACGGGGTGCCGGTGGAGGCGGTGTACGAGCCGTGTACGGCAGGTGCCGGGCCGGGCGCCGCACGGGTCGCGGAGCAGACGGCCATCGTGGTCGCGCACGGTTTCACCGGCTCACTCGACCGGCCCGCCGTCCGGCGTGCCGCGAGGGTGTTCTCGCAGCGTGCGGCCGTGGTGACGTTCTCCTTTCGGGGGCACGGAAACTCCGGCGGAAAGTCCACGGTGGGGGATCGCGAGGTCCTCGACCTGGCCGCCGCGGTGTCCTGGGCGAGGTCTCTGGGACACCGCAGAATCGTTACGGTCGGGTTCTCCATGGGCGGCTCCGTGGTGCTCCGACAGGCCGCTCTGTATACGAAGAAAGCCGTAGGGAAAGAGGGGGCCGTTCGGGGGGTGGCGGAATCATCGGGTCCTGCCTCCGGCCCCGCCCCCGGCTCCACCTCCGCCCCCGGCTCCACCTCCGCCCCCGGCTCCACCTCCGCCCCCGGCTCCACCTCCGCCCACGTCGACGGAGTGATCTCCGTCAGCTCCCCGGCCCGCTGGTACTACCGGGGCACCGCGTCGATGCGCCGGCTGCACTGGGTGGTCACCCGCCCCGCCGGACGGCTGGTCGGCCGGTACGGGCTGGGCACCCGCATCCACGACGAGGACTGGGACCCGGTGCCGCTCTCCCCGGTGGAGGCGGTCCCGCTGATCGCGCCCGCCCCGCTGCTGGTGGTGCACGGCGACCGCGACCCGTACTTTCCGCTGGACCACCCCCGGATGCTGGCGGACGCGGCGGCCCGGGGTGCCGCCGAACTATGGCTGGAGCGGGGCATGGGACACGCCGAGAACGCGGCGGACGAGGCGCTGCTCGGCCGGATGGCCGACTGGGCCGTCGGCGCGTGACCCATCATGGACAGCGCGCGCGGCACGGCCGGGCGCGGGTTTCCGCGTGACGCATGTGACCCATGTGATGTGTGTGACGTGTGTGATTGCAACGACGGACGGACGACGAAGGGGGTGCCGCCATGGCGGCGGGCACGATCCGTTACTGGGCCGCGGCCAAGGCCGCCGCGGGCACCGCGGAGGAGCCGTACGCGGCCACGACACTGGCAGAGGCACTGGACGCCGCGCGCACACGTCACCCCGGAGAGCTGGTGCGGGTGCTCCTGAGGTGCTCGTTCCTGGTCGACGGGGCTCCGGTCGGGGCGCGGCGGCATGAGACGGTACGCCTTGCCGAGGGCGGCACGGTCGAGGTGCTCCCGCCGTTCGCAGGAGGGTGAACCGGAGACGATGAGCAGCGCACAGAACAGGGACCAGAGCGGCGCCCGGCCGCAGGGCCAGGAGCCGTACCCGTACGGCGACGGTGAGGCGTACCCCGAGCACGCCCACCCGGGCCCCCAGCAGTACACCGGCGGCCCCGCCGCCGCACCGGCGTATGAGCAGCAGCAGGGTTACGGCGGGCAGCAGCAGGGCTACGGCGGGCAGCCGGAGCAGCACGGGCAGTACGGGCAGTCGGAGCAGCACGGGCAGCCGGGGCAGCACGGGCACGCGGCGCAGGCTCCGGGGCACGGCTCCGGTGGTGCGGACACGGGCTCCACGCAGACCTGGCAGGGGCAGACCTGGGACACCCAGTACCAGCCCACGGTCCAGCCGCAGCAGCCCCAGCCCCCGCAGCCCCCGGCTCCGCAACAGCAGCACCGGCAGCCGGTGCACGGGCAGCCCCAGGCGTACGGGCAGCCAGGTCAGGCGGAGGCGCAGTACCCGCCGCACGCGTACGGGCAGCAGGGGTACGGGCAACAGCAGCCCGCGCAGTCGTACGGTCAGGCCCCGCAGCCGTCCGGGCAGCCCGCGCAGTCGTACGGTCAGGCCCCGCAGCCGTCCGGGCAGCCCGCGCAGTCGTACGGTCAGGCCCCGCAGCCGTCCGGGCAGCCCGCGCAGTCGTACGGTCAGGCCCCGCAGCCGTCCGGGCAGCCCGCGCAGTCGTACGGTCAGGCCCCGCAGGAGTACGGGCAGGCTGCGTCGCCGTACGCGCAGGCGCAGCAGGGGTACGCCCAGCAGCAGGGCCGCCGGCACCCTCAGCACCCCCAGCAGCACGGGCAGCAGGGCCCGCAGCAGGCGTGGGGGCAGCCGCAGCACCAGCCGCGGGAGGCCGCGCCCGACGCGGCGCAGACGGCCTTTCTGCCGCCGGTCGCCGGTCCGCCGGCTCCCGCGCCCGACGCGGGGCAGACGGCCTTTCTGCCGCCGGTCGCCGGTCCGCCGGCTCCCGCGCCGGCCTCCTACCCGCTGCCCGCCGAAGTCCCGGTGGCACCGGCGGCCCAGCCTTCCGCGGCCGAGCGGTTCGGCGTACCCGCGGAGGCGGCCCCGGACGCCGCCGCTCCGGAGCGGCCCGGTGCGGACGGGTACAGCGCTCCCACCACGCTCGGCAACACCCGGATCACCGATGCCCAGCGCGCCCGGGCCGAGGGCCGTTCGCCGATCATCGCGCCGGGCATGCAGCCCGCCGCGCTGACCGCCGTACTCGGACTGCTGGTGGCGGTCGGCGCCGCGCTCGGCCAGTACGCGCTGGCGGTGCCGCTGGTGCTGCTCCAGGCCGTCACCGCGGCCGGGTGGTTCCGGCTCAACGGCATGTGGCCGGCGCGGCAGGGCATCGCGCTCGCCTTCCTCGGCGGGTTCGTCGCGGACATCGCGCTGCTCGCCGCCGGTCGTGAGCACGGCACGGCCGCTCTCCTCGGCACGCTCGGCGTGTGGGTGCTGCTCACGCTGGTGCTCCAGCTGCGGAGCCACGCGGGGGCCGACGAGCGGATGTACGGGCTGATGGCCACGGTCGTGTCGGCGGCCCTCGCGGTGCTGGCGGGCGGGTATCTCGCGGCGGATCCGGACGTGGTGGTCGCGGGCGCGCTCGCCGTCGCCGCAGCCGCGCTGGTGCGCGCGCTGCCGCTGCCCGGGCCGGTCTCCGTGGCCGGGGCCCTGGCCGTCGCCGTCGCGGCGGGTGCGGTGGGCGGCAAGCTCGCCGGGATCGGCCTGCCGGGTGCGGCGCTGGCCGGCCTCGCGGCGGGGGTCTGCGCCCTCGTCGGGCTCCGGGCGGCCAGCTACGACTACCCGTCCCGGTTCGTCCACATGACGGCCGGTGTGGCGCTGCCGCTGACCGCCGCGGCGCCGGCCGTCTACCTCGTCGGCCGGATGATCGGCTGATCTTTCCGGGAACCGACCGGGTACCCCGCTTCGTCGCTCACTCCGGGCTTTCCGTGGCCGTGTCAGGCACAGGGGAAGCCCGGAGTCCGTTGACGAGAGTGGGAGAAGAACAGCCATGCGCGCACTGCGAATACTGCTGATCGTCGTGGTGGTGCTGGGGGGCCTCTTCGTGGCCGTCGACCGCCTGGCTCTCCACTTCGCCGAGAACGAGGCGGCGGACCGGGTCGAGTTCACCGGTGCCACGGCAGCCTCGACCGACGTCTCGATCCACGGCTTCCCCTTCCTCACCCAGGTCGCGAGCCGGAACCTCGACCAGGTCGACGTCACGCTCAAGGGCATCCAGGCCGGCAGCGACGGGAACACCATCCGGATCAACGAGCTGCGGGCCGAACTCGACCGGGTCGTCATCGGTGAGGGGTACTCCAGCGCCCGGGCCGGGCTGGTCAAGGGCACCGCGCTGGTCAGCTACGCGGACCTGACGGCCGCCGCCGAGGACGGCATCACCGTGCAGTACGCCGACGACGGGAAGGTCAAGGTCACCGGCAGCGTGGACGTACCGGGCCTCGGCAGCGTCTCCCGCAGTGTCGTCTCCTCGGTCACTCTGGCCGACGGCCGTACCGTCCGGGTCCGGGCGGACGCGGTGCCGGGTGAGGACATCCCCGGCCTGGAGGGACTGGTGCGGGCCCGCACCGACTTCGAGCGGAACCTCGGCGGACTGCCCGACGGTGTGGTGCTGAAGAAGATCGAGGCGCTTCCGGAAGGGCTGGAGGTCTCGGTGGAGGCCACCGACATCGCCCTCGCCGGCTGAGGCCGGGCGGGCGACCGGGCGGGCGTCCGGGCGGGCGTCCGGGCAGTCGCCGGGTTCACCGCTCGTGGTGAGGGCGCGGGATCGGTGCCCGGATGGTGAGACGTGGGTGTTCGTACCGCAGATGTGACGCCGGTCCGGTCCCCCCGGAAGGGGAGGGGAGGGCCGGATTTCGCTTACGCGTCTCGAATCGCGGACGTTACCGTCTCATCATCCGACATGCCGGTGACATCCCCGCCTCCGGCTCCCTACGATCGGACACATGAAACGACAGGCGGACCTCACGAAGCGGCGGGCAGTAGACCTGTGCCGCGTCGCCGCCATGCTCTGTCGCACCTTCTGAGCAGGACGTTCCGTTCCGTCCCGCTTCCCTCCGGCCCCTCGACCGTTGAACCGTCGGGGCCGGTCCGTGCCCCCGGTGCACGCCCACGCCCGGCGTCCGCGTGTACCCGCAGCACTCTTCACTCCGCACGACACCGCCGCAGACTGCCCCGGAGGAGAACAGCATGAGCCGCAGCGACGTACTGGTCGACGCAGACTGGGTCGAGGCCCACATCGACGACGCGCAGGTCGCCATTGTCGAGGTCGACGAGGACACCTCGGCGTACGAGAAGAACCACATCAAGAACGCCATCCGGATCGACTGGACGAAGGACCTCCAGGACCCGGTCCGCCGTGACTTCGTCGACCAGGCCGGCTTCGAGAAGCTCCTGTCGGAGAAGGGCATCGCCAACGACACCCTGGTGGTCCTCTACGGCGGCAACAACAACTGGTTCGCCTCGTACGCGTACTGGTACTTCAAGCTCTACGGCCACGAGAACGTCAAGCTCCTCGACGGTGGCCGCAAGAAGTGGGAGCTGGACTCCCGCGACCTGACCGACGCCGTCCCGTCGCGCCCGGCCACCGCGTACAAGGCCAAGGCCCAGGACGAGTCGATCCGCGCCTACCGCGACGACGTCGTGGCGGCCATCGGCACCCTGAACCTGGTCGACGTGCGGTCGCCCGACGAGTTCAGCGGCAAGCTGCTCGCCCCGGCGCACCTTCCGCAGGAGCAGTCGCAGCGCCCCGGCCACGTGCCCGGCGCCCGCAACATCCCGTGGTCGAAGAACGCCAACGACGACGGCACCTTCAAGTCGGACGACGAGCTCAAGGCCCTCTACGAGGACGAGCAGGTCGACCTGGCGAAGGACACCATCGCCTACTGCCGCATCGGTGAGCGCTCCGCGCTGACCTGGTTCGTCCTGCACGAGCTGCTCGGCCAGGAGAACGTCAAGAACTACGACGGCTCGTGGACCGAGTACGGCTCCCTCGTGGGCGTGCCGATCGAGCTCGGCGCCAACAAGTAATTCGCAGGACCCCTCGACCCAGAAGGACTGAACACCATGTGTGGAGCACAGGCCGGCGGCCCCGACGCTTCGACCATCAAGCCCGGTGAGACGACGATCCAGGGCAGCGTGACCCGCGACGGCGAGCCCGTCACCGGTTACGTCCGCCTGCTGGACTCGACCGGCGAGTTCACCGCCGAGGTCCCGACCTCGGCGACCGGACAGTTCCGTTTCTACGCGGCCGAGGGGACCTGGACGGTCCGTGCGCTGGTTCCGGGCGGCAGTGCCGACCGCACCGTCGTCGCGCAGACCGGTGGCCTCTCCGAGGTGGCCATCGCCGTCTGAGTGACATGAGCCGCTGATCGGTGCGGCCCCGGCGTGAGCCGGGTGCCGCACCGGTGAGGCAGGGCCGCAGGGCCGTACCCCAGGGGGTTGGACGCCACCTGTGACAGAAGGGGTGCGGCCCTTCGCGCTGCCCGTACGCTGGACGTATGTACGCCCGGCGCCGGCGCGGTTATTTCCTGCTGATGGGCGGATGCGTCGTCCTCTTCGTGTCCGCCTGGGCCGTCGTGCGCCTCTGGTCGGTGCCCGCCGCCGTCGGGATGTGCGTGGTCGCCATGGTCATCCCGCCGGTCGCGGCGATGGTCGCCAACCGCCGTGGACCCGAGGACCGGTGGTGGGACGAGTACCCGTCCGGGGACCCGGAGTCCGACGAGTGGTGGGACGAGCTGGACGGCAGGAAGCGCCGCCGTCACGACCGTTGAACCCTCGCGACGAATGACGGACCGTCAGTAGACCAGCGCCTGGGTGCCGTCCGCCATCGCTTCCTGGACGAAGACCTGCGCCCCTGCGATGCGTACACCCTCCAGGACGTCCCGCTCCGTGATGTCGCGTCGCGCCGCGCACTGGGTGCAGAGGGTGATCCGGCCGCCCGCCATGACCGACTCGATGAGGTCGGGCAGCGGTGCGGCGTGCGGGAGTTCGAAATCGGCCGCACGGCCGGGCAGGGCGAACCAGGCGGACTCCCCGGTCAGCCAGAGAGAGACCTCCACCCCGCTGGCGACGGCGACCGCCGCCACCGTGAACGCCTGCGAGCACCGCTCGGCGGAGTCGGCCCCTGCGGTCACCTTGATCACGAGCTTCTTCGGCATATGCCGAACTGTAACCGTCCGCGGTGCAACCTCTCCTGTGACCTGTGGGTCTGTTGTGTGCGCAGGTAATGGAACCCGCGCCTCAGGTCTCTTATGGGGGGACCCTTTTGGAACCGAAAGACACCAATTCCGGCGATGCCGTCCCGTTGCCGGACGCGCCGCAGGCCGCGAACACTGGTGAGAACCTGAACCCGCCCGCTCCTTCCGCACCGCCGGCCCCCGCCGCGCCGCCCGCGCCCGCCGATGCCGTGTCACCCACCGGCGCTGTGGCGCCCACGCCGGTCGTGCCCGTACCGCCGTCCGCCGCGCCGGACCCCGCCGCCGAACCGGCACCGGACGCCGTCCGCCGCCGTCCGCGCGGCCGTACCTCGTTGATCGTGCTGGCCGCCGCCGTGCTCGGCGTGGCCATCGGTGGGGCCGTGGGGTTCGGCGTGCAGGCCGACCGTGACCCGACGCCGCTGGGCACGCTCGCGCACGCGCGGCTCGCCTACCCGGTGAAGCCGGGCAAGGCCTCCGACCCGCTGCCGGTGGCCCAGGACCGCCAGGTGAAGACGGACGGCGACCTGACCGAGCTGCTGCTGAGCGCCCCCAAGAACGCCGATGTGGGCGAGGGATACGGCACGGGCTGGCTGACTCTCTCCGACTACGCCTCGGAGTACGAGAGCCCCGACTACATGTTCGACGACCTGCTGGGCAGCGGCATCCGACGCGTCGCGGAGGCGTCCTGGGCGGAGGGTGAGCACCGCGAAACGAAAGTCGACCTCGTGCAGTACCGCTCCGGTGACTCCCTCGGAGCCGCGGACCACTTCACCGCGCAGATGGACTACCTGCCGTACGAGGACGGGGCGGACAGCGAAGGCGACCCCATCAAGGGCAGCCTCGACGGCCGGTACTTCATCTACCCGGTCCAGCGCGAAGCCGGATACCTGCCGATGTACGAGGCCAGGGCCATCGCGGTGCGTGGGGACATCGTGATGGACATCTCGGTCTTCGACTCCGAGCCGATCAGCAAGAAGACCATCCGGAGCCTGGCGGAGCGCCAGTTGGAGCGGCTGTGAACGACGAGAAGAACGAAGCCGTGACCCCGGACGCCACCCTCGGCACGCCCGTCGACGCCGGGCCCGTCCCGGATACGGCGGCAGCGGAGGAGACCGGGGCGTCCGCGCAGCACGGGGCATCCGCGCAGCCCGGGGCATCCGCGGAGACCGGGGCGCCCGCCCCGGCGGCGGCGAAGACCGGTACCGGCCGGGTGATGCGGGTGGCGCGGTACGTCGTGCCGGCCGTGGTCGTCCTCGGCGTGATCGCCGGCGCCGGCGTGTACACGAAGAACACCGTCGACTCGGCGGACCGCACCTCGCCCACCGTCCTCTGGCCCAAGGGCGCGCCGAAGGAGTACGGAAAGGCGAAGGACGAGGAGAAGGACCTCGGCACGGCCGCCCTGGAGGGCCGGTCCGACTCCGAACTCAGCAAGCTGCTCCTCCCGGCGACGAAGGACTGGCGGCTCGGCATGGACGTCGGGGAGCTGAGCAACGACAGCGTGATCAGTGGCAAGGAAGCCACGGCCGTCTTCAAGGAGTCGGCGCACGGTCTGGCGGGCAAGGACCGCCGCGCGTACGAGAAGCGCGTCGACCGGATGAAGGTCCAGGGCATGGCCCAGCGGTCCTACGTGTCGCAGCAGTCCGGGATGACGGCTGTCATCGGGGTCGTGAAGATGAAGGACACCAAGACGCTGTACGACCTGTGGTCCGCCGACACCGAGTTCATGGACGGGCTCGACGTCTTCCGCGACGGTCCGAAGATCAAGGGCTACAAGAAGGCCCTCTGCTTCCGGTACCCCAAGAACGAGGACGACCTCGACGGCGTGACGTGCACGGCGTACGAGGGTGAACTCCTCATCAGCGTCGACGTCGAGGGCACGGAGCCCATGAGCATGTCCGACGTCGCCGATCTGGTGAAGGACCAGCTCGACCACATCAAGTCCCCGGGGGAGTACATATGACCGAGCAGACGGTGACCCCGCAGCCGCAGGCCGACACGCCCGCGCCCGCCCCGGCCCCGGCAGTGCCTGCCCCTGCCGCCGCCCCGGCAGCGCCCGCACCCGCGCCGGTACCGGCCCCGGCAGCGCCCGCACCCGCGCCGGTACCGGCCCCGGCCCCGGCCCCGGCCCCGGCCCCGGCGGAGCCTGCCCCTGCCGCCGCCCCCGCGGAGGTACCGCCGGTTCCGGCGCCCGCACCGCCGCCCCTCCCCGGGGGACCTGCGCCCCTGCCTCCCCCGCCCGCCGGGGACGCGGCCGTACCGCAGGGGAGCCCCGAGGGGCAGGAGCCTCCCGCGGGCCCCCGGAAGCCCCGGCGCACGCTGCGTGCAGTCGCGCGCTGGACCGCCGCCGTCCTGGTCTTCGGTGCCGCCTCGGCCGGGACCGCCTACGGCATCACCTCGATGGAGCGGACCGACGTGCCCGGTCTCTCCACCGTGAGCGACGGCCGGTGGGACTACCCCGGGCTCGCGCTGCCCGCACTGCCCCCCGGCAAGGCCCGCCCCTTCGACGCCTCCAACAACGCGGAGATCCACTACGCCGACGTGCGGAAGCTGCTGCTGCCCGCCCCCGCCGGGTCGGTGCCGGACGAGAAGCTCACCGGCGACTGGGTCCCCTCGGCCCAGTTCCTCTCGGAGTTCGCCGAGGGCGACCGGTCCCACCTCGGACAGGTCCTGACGGACTCCGCGCTGCGCCACACGGCGGCACGCGGCTGGACCATGCCGGACGGCACTTCGTCCAAGATCTACCTGCTCCAGTTCAACTCGGTCGCGTTCGCCACCGACCTCGGCGACGAGCTGGCCATGCGCAACGGGGAGCAGCCGCTGCCCGGCGGAGTGACGGGTCTGGTCCGGGACGATTCCTGGCCGGACGACACGATCTCGGCCGACGTCCAGCCGTACGTCTTCGACGAGGAGAAGCCGTACGACAAGGAGCACGTACGGGTCGCGTACGTCATCGCGGGTGACACCGTCGCGATGATCGAGCAGTCCCGAGGGGGTGGCGGGAAGGCGGCGAAGGTGCCGTTCCAGCAGACGGTGATCCTCCAGAACCAGCTGCTGGGCTGAGCCCGGACGGTGCCCCGCCGCCGGGCACCGCGCGGACCTGAACGAGAGAGCCGGGCCCCCACCGACTAGGCTGGGGCCCGGCCCTGTATTGGCGCCATTGCAGCCATTCGCTCGCTACGAGGAGCTCCCGTGCTTGAGGTTTTCTTCTCCACCCTGCTGGTCCTGGTCTGCGTCGGCGTCCTCGCCTTCGCAGCGGTGACCGTGAAGAAGCTGTACCAGGGCCAGCGCTGACCCTCGTCCGACCCTCCGCCACTCCCTCACAGATCGCCTGAGCCGCTCATGATCTCGATTCCGTCCGACCTTCACCGGGACCTCGTTCCGCTGGCATTCCTGCTGGGCAACTGGGCCGGCGCGGGCGTCGCCGACTTCCCCGGCGACGAGAAGTGCAACTTCGGCCAGGAAGTCTCCTTCAGCCACGACGGCCGTGACTTCCTCGAATACGTCTCGCACTCCTGGGTGCTCGACGCCGAGGGCAACAAGGTCCGGCCGCTGGAGTCCGAGTCCGGCTACTGGCGCATCGACGAGAACCGCAAGGTCGAGATCGTCATGGTCCGCGACCAGGGCGTGGTCGAGGTCTGGTACGGCGATCTGGCCGAGAAGAAGCCGCAGATCGACGTCGTCACCGACGCGGTCGCCCGCACGGCGGCCTCCGGCCCGTACAGCGGTGGCAAGCGCCTCTACGGCTACGTGAACAGCGACCTCATGTGGGTCGGCGAGAAGGCCACCCCCGACGTCGAGCTGCGCCCCTACATGTCGGCGCACCTCAAGAAGGTCGTCACGGCGGAAGAGGTCCAGGAGATGGCGAAGAGCCTCGGCGACCTCCCGGACGACGGCATCGCCTTCTTCAAGTAGGCCGCGCCCGTTCCGGACGGCCCTCGCGCCACGGGACGCCGGTATCCGTCTTCGTGCCGGGCCGTGGTTCGAAGGCCCCGCCCGGCGGGCGGGTGCCACTTTCGGGCGTGCCACTTTCGAAACATGGCCCGGGGAATGCCGCGCGGGGAGCCGTACACTGGCCCCGTGGTCAGCACCGACTGGAAGACCGATCTCCGGCAGCGCGGCTACCGGCTCACGCCGCAGCGCCAGCTGGTGCTGGAGGCGGTCGACGCGCTGGAGCACGCGACGCCCGACGACATCCTGTGCGAGGTGCGCCGGACCGCGTCGGGGGTGAACATCTCCACGGTCTACCGGACCCTGGAGCTCCTGGAGGAGCTCGGGCTGGTGAGCCACGCCCACCTCGGCCACGGCGCCCCCACCTACCACCTGGCCGACCGCCACCACCACATCCACCTGGTCTGCCGGGACTGCTCGGACGTCATCGAGGCGGACACCGACGTGGCGGCCGAGTTCACGGCCAAGCTGCGCGAGACGTTCGGCTTCGAGACCGACCTGAAGCACTTCGCGATCTTCGGCCGGTGCCGCTCCTGCGCTGCCGGGGCGGAGCCCGTGGACGCCGGGCAGTCTTAGGGCGTGCGCCGGGGCCCGTATCGGGTTGCGGGCCCGGCCCGGACCCGATACGGCCCTGAACGCCCGGCCCCACGGGCGCGGGACGCGCGCCGTACGCTGGTCGCATGAAGAGCCCCTTGCTGTCCCTGCCCGGCGCCGTTCCCGCCGAAGGCCGCGACGAAGGTGTCGCCGCGCACTACGGCGACCTGTTCCGCGAGCAACGCGCCCTCGCCGGCGGCGACGGGTTCGTCGACCTGTCGCACCGGGGTGTCGTCACCGTCACCGGCGACGACCGCCTCAGCTGGCTCCACCTGCTGCTCACCCAGCACGTCACGGACCTCGCGCCGAACCGGGCCACCGAGGCGCTGATCCTCTCCGCCAACGGCCACATCGAGCACGCCCTCTACCTCGTGGACGACGGCACCACGACGTGGGCGCACGTCGAGCCGGAGACGCGTGCGGAGCTGGTGGCGTACCTGGAGTCGATGAAGTTCTTCTACCGGGTGGAGGTCGCCGACCGCACCGGGGACTTCGCCGTCGTGCACCTCCCGGCCGGCTCCATCACCGAAGTGCCCGAGGGCCTCGCCGTGCGCGAGGAGCCGCACGGCCGGGACGTGTTCCTGCCGCGCGCCGACCTGGAGACGTACACCGCCGGGGCCGGTCCGGCCGCGGGCATCCTGGCGTACGAGGCGTTGCGCGTGGAGGCGCACCGTCCGCGCCTGGGCTTCGAGACCGACCACCGGACCATCCCGCACGAGCTGGGCTGGATCGGCACGGCGGTCCACCTGCAGAAGGGCTGCTACCGGGGGCAGGAGACCGTCGCGCGCGTCCACAACCTGGGGAAGCCGCCGCGCAGGCTCGTCTTCCTCCACCTGGACGGCAGCGAGGTGCACCTGCCCGGCCACGGCACCCCGGTCCGCCTCGCCTCGGACGGCGCGGAAGGCCGTCAGCTGGGCTTCATCACCACCTCGGCCCGGCACCACGAGCTCGGCCCGATCGCCCTCGCGCTGGTCAAGCGGAACGTCGCGGTCGACGCCGAGCTGCTCGCCGGGGACACCGCCGCCGCGCAGGAGACGATCGTCGAGCCGTAGTGGCCGCCTCCGGGCTGCCGGTGCCCGGACCTCGACCGGCCTCTCAGACCTCGATGAGTACGGTGAACGGGCCGTGGTTGGTGAGCGTGACCCGCATGTCCGCCCCGAACCGGCCCGTCTCCACCCGCGCCCCGAGCGCGCGCAGTTGCGCCACGACCTCGTCCACCAGCGGTTCGGCGACCTCGCCCGGCGCGGCGGCGTTCCAGGTGGGGCGGCGCCCCTTCCGGGCGTCCCCGTAGAGGGTGAACTGCGAGATGACCAGAAGCGGTGCGTTCACGTCGGAAGCGGACTTCTCGCCCTCCAGGATGCGCACCGACCAGAGCTTCCGGGCGAGCTGAGCCGCCTTCTCCGGGGTGTCGTCGTGGGTCACTCCGACCAGCACGCACAGGCCCTCGCCCATGATCTCGCCGACGACTCCGGTCTCCGGGGCGGCTTCGGTGCCTTCGGACACGGAGACGCTCGCGCCATCCACTCTCTGTACCACTGCACGCATACAGACCAACCTATCTTGGGCTGAACGGGTACAGAACCCCGGCGTCGGCCCCGGGCGGGGTGGCACGATGCACGATGTCGGTGTGCCGACGCACCGGCCGAGGGGACGGAACAGTATGAGTACCTATGGAACGGGACAATCTCCCGGTGCCGTACCGACGAAGCCCACCGCCATGCGGCCGCCCGTGCAGCGGAGCGTACCGGGACCGGAGGGCGGCCCCGGGGCAGGGGCCGCCGTCGCTCCCGGACGGACGGCGCTTCCTGCCGCTTCGGCCGGTTCCGTACCCGAACAGGGCGCCGCGCACCCGGGTTCCGAGGGGCTCGGAGCGGTCCGCCCGCAGGCCGGGTTCGGTGGGCTCAGGCTCCCGGCGCTGCGGACGATGCGCCGGGACGCCCAGCGGGACGAGGCCGATCTCAGCTACGTACGCCGGCTGGTCCAGGGCCGCATCGACATCCTCCGGGCGGAGCTGGCGCGCCGGCAGGCCCCGGAGTCCCCGGTGGTGGACCGGCTCCCGGAGATCCTCGCGGACGCCCCGTCGCTGCACCGCACCTCCGCCCGGCACGTCACGCTCCGCACGCCGCGCGGCGACGAGTACGCCAGGCTGGCCGCGGAGACGTTCGCCGAGGTGGAGCTGTCCGACCTGGAAGCCCGTACGGACGAAGAGCTGCACGCCGCGATGGGCAGGCTCGTCGGCTGCGAGAAGCAGGTCTCGCGCCGCCGCCACCAGCTCCAGCGCACGGCGGACGAATGCGGTGCGGAGATCGCCCGCAGGTACCGTGACGGAGAAGCACAAGTAGACGATCTGCTCGCCTGAGGCGACCCTTCCGGGAGCGGGTCCAGCTCCCGGAAGGCCCTCATGACCAGCAATGACGCCCTCGCCTCCCCCTCCGGCCCCGGTACCCCGGCGGTGAGCCCGGTCCTCGCGGAGGTCGTGCGGTCCGGGTTCCCGGAGGGCCGGCACCGGGGCTCGCTGGTGCTGCTGGCGGCCGACGGCAGTGTGGAATTCGCGCTCGGCGATCCGGCGGCGCCCGTCTTCCCCCGCTCGTCCAACAAGCCGATGCAGGCGGCCGCGATCCTGCGGGCCGGTCTCGACCTGTCCGGCGAGCGGCTGGCACTCGCCGCCGCGAGCCACTCCGGGGAGGACTTCCACCTCGCGCTCGTCGCCACGATGCTGGCCGAGCACGGGCTGAGCCCGGCCGACCTGCAGACCCCGCCCGATCTGCCGCTGGACCCGGTGGAGGCGGAGGCGTACCTCGCGTCCGGGCGGGTCCGGGAGCGGATCACCATGAACTGCTCGGGCAAGCACGCGGCGATGCTCGCCGTCTGCGCACTCAACGGCTGGGACACCGCGACCTACCTCGACCCGGCCCACCCGCTCCAGCGCCTGGTGCACCGGGTGATCGAGGAGGCGGCGGGCGAGCCGGTCGCCTCGGTCGGTACGGACGGCTGCGGCGCGCCGCTGATGGCGATCGGGCTGACCGGGCTGGCGCGGGCGTTCCGCTCCTTCGTCCTGGCGGAGCCCGGTACGGCGGAGCGGCGGGTCGCGGACGCGATGCGCGCCCACCCGGAGTACGTGGCGGGCACCCGGCGGCCGGACACCTGGCTGATGCGGGAACTGCCGGGGACCCTCTCGAAGATGGGTGCCGAGGCCGTGCAGGCGCTGGCCCTCCCGGACGGCCGCGCGCTGGCTTTCAAGATCGAGGACGGCTCCACCCGGGCGCTCGGCCCGGTACTGGCCCGCGCCTTGGGACTCCTCGGGGTGGACGCCCCGGTCGTGGCCCGCGTCGGCCGGGCGCCGCTGATGGGCGGCGCGGCCGAGGTCGGCGAGGTGCGGGCGGCGTTCTGACGGTTGTGGGGCGGGCGGGGGTGCGGCAGAGGAAACGATTCCTCACGCGTCTCCGGCCCGCCTCGGTCGGCCTCGGCCCGCCTTGGTCGGCCGCGGTCCGTCTTGCTCGTCGCGGTCCGCCCCTCGGTCAATCGCGGGTGACGGACTGTTCGATGAGTGCGACGGTGGCCCGGGGGTCCGCCACCTCGATGACCAGGCGGTCGTAGGTCTCGGCGTCGGCGAGTTCTATGACGACCGCTCTGTCCGGGTTCTTCACGTCCCAGAAGAGGCGTTCGCCGTGGCGGCGGAACCGGCCGGCGGTGATGACACCGGGGAGGTAGGTGCCGGCGACCCGGATGCCCTTCGGTTCGCGGGCGGCCCCGGGGTCGTGGGTGGCGCCGCGCACGTGGGCGAGGGGGATCTCCAGGCGGCTCTTGAGGCTCCAGAGCTTGTCGAGCCCCTCGATTTCGGCGATCAGCAGGCCGCGCTCGCGGTCGATGGAGATCAGGGCCATGTCAGTGCTCCTTGGGGGCGGCGGGCTGGGCGCCGGTTGTGGCGGGCCGGGCGCGCAGGCGCAGCCGGGCACCGAGGACGGTGGAGGCGGTGTGCGAGGCGTCCGCGCCGTGGGAGGGGCGCAGGGCTTCCTCCAGTGCGGCGATGCCTTCGGCGACCAGGGCTGCGACTTCGGGGTCGTGCGGGGCGCGTTCGGCGGCGGCGAGGAGCAGGAGTCCGGCGGCCGGGCCGTTGTCGAACGACGCGATCGCCGTCGACAGCGCCCGCGCGGGGTCCGTGACGGTGGCGAGGGCCGCGGTGGCCGGGTGGATCTCGTGGTCGAGGTGGGTGCGCAGCACGGTCAGATGCAGGCTCCGCTTGGAGCCGAAGGCCTTGTAGAGGCTGCCTCGGTGGATGCCGGTGGCCATGACCAGGTCGTCGACCGAGGTGCCCTCGAATCCGTGGGCGGCGAAGAGGGCTGCCGCCGTACGGACGGCCTGATCCGTGTCGAAGGCGCGAGGTCTTCCCATGGGCAGGAGCGTACGAGTAAGTGAACGATCGGTCAAGAACGAACGTTCAACCATGGGTGCTCCGGTCGGCGGGGCGCCTTACGAGGACTCCGCGCGGTGCGGATGAGGAGCCGGTGGCGGAGAAAAAGCGGGCGACACGGTGGAGCGGGCGACCTAGCGTGACGGTATGGGCCTGGACATACGTGTGATCACCGCGACCGAATTCCCCGCCTGGCTGCTCGCCGTCCGGAGGGGGTTCCTGGAGGCATCGGCGGAGGGTCTCCAGGAGGACGCCGCGGCACGGCTGGCGCGCACCGACCTCTCCCGGGTGCGGGGCGCCTTCGACGGGGAGCGGTGCGTGGCGACCTTCCGCTCGTTCGCCCAGGAGCTGACGGTGCCCGGTGGCGCGCGGGTCGCGGTGGACGCGATCAGCGGGGTGACGGTCGCGCCGACGCACCGCAGGCGGGGCCTGCTCAGCCGGATGATGGCCGCCGACCTGGCGGAGGCGAAGGAGCGCGGCGAGGTCGCCGCCACCCTGATCGCGGCCGAGTACCCGATCTACGGGCGCTTCGGCTTCGGCCCGGCCACCTCGCTCACCGAGTGGGAGGTGGACCTCACCCGCTCGGGCCTGGACCGCGGCGTCCCGCTCGCAGGTGGCGCACCGGACGGTGGCCGGGTCGAATTCGTGGATGCCGAGGACGTGGCGAAGCTGGGCCCGGAGATCCATGCCCGGCTGGCCGCCCGGCAGCACGGTGTGGTCGACCGTCCGGCCTCCTGGTGGGGCCGGCACACCGGTGTCGGCGTGCAGGCGGTGGACAAGTGGACGGAGCCCTTCTATGTCTTGTACCGCTCGGTCTCCGGCGAGCCCGAGGGCCTGGTCACGTACCGCACCAAGGACGACTGGAGCGACGGCAAGCAGCCGCGCGACAGCGTGATCGTGAGCCAGTTGATCGCCGCGACCCCGGCCGCCGAGCGGGCCCTCTGGGGCTTCGTGTGCTCCATCGACTGGGTCACCACGGTCCGCTCCGGTTACCGCGCCCCGGACGACCTGCTTCCGCTGTTGTTGCCCGACCCGCGCGCGGCCCGGGTGGTCACGCACACGGACTGGCTGTGGACGCGGGTGCTCGACACCCCGCGCTTGCTCGCGGCCCGGACCTACGCGCGGGAGGCCACGCTCGTCCTCGACGTCCGTGACGACGCCGGCCTCGCGGGCGGCGTCTTCCGGCTGGACGCCTCCCCGCACGGCGCGGTGTGTGCGCCCGACACGCGGAGTGCCGATCTGACCCTGGACGTGCGGGACTTGTCCGCGGTGCAGCTCGGCGACGAGTCGGTTCAGCGGCTGGTCGCCCTGGGGCGGATCGACGAGAACCGCCCGGGTGCCGCGGCGCTGGCGGACGGCGCCTTCCGCACCGCCCGCCGGCCGTGGTGCCCGGACGTGTTCTGAGCGGTTTCCCGCCGGGGCTCACCCGGCCGAGGCGGCTTCGGTGACGGGTGCGGACGAGCGGCCGGGGAGCAGGAACAGGGTGGCGGCGAAGGCGGTGACGAGCAGGCCCGCGCCGACCGTGAAGGCGAGGCGGTATCCCTCCGTCAGCGCGTGGGCCGAGCCGTCCCCGGCGGCGAGCAGTCCGCCGGTGCGTCCCGCCGCCAGGGTGGAGAGGACGGCCACGCCGAGGGCCATGCCGACCTGCTGCGTGGTGTTGAAGAGGCCGGAGGCGAGTCCCGCGTCCTCATCGGCCGCTCCGGACATGCCCAGGGTGGTGAGGGCGGGGAGCGCAAGCCCGAAGCCGGCCGTCAGCAGCATGGACGGCAGCAGGTCGGTGGCGTAGTCGGCGTGGTCGGGCAGGCGTCCGAGCAGTGCCATCTGGGTGGCCATCAGGGCGATTCCGGCCAGCAGCACGGCGCGTTCGCCGAACCGGGCGTTCAGGCGTGCCGAGACGAGCAGCGATACGCCTCCGATGACGACGGCGGCCGGCAGCAGGGCGAGTCCGGTGCCCAGCGCCTCGTAGCCGAGGACCTTCTGCAGGTACAGGGCGACGAGGATCTGGAAGGTGAACATCGCGGCCATGATGAGCATCTGGATCAGGTTGCCGCCGACCGTGGTGCGCGAGCGCAGCAGACGGGGCGGGATCAGCGGCGTGCGGGAGGTGGCCTGACGTACGACGAAGGCGGCGAGCAGGGCGAGCGCGAGGGCGCCCAGGCCCAGGGTGTGTCCGGACAGCCAGCCGTACCGCTCGGCCCGGACGACGGAGTAGATGCCCACCACCAGGGCGGCGGTGACGAGGAGGGCGCCGGTCACGTCCGCCCCGGAGCCGAGCCCGGGCCCCCGGTCACCGGGCAGCGCCCGGACGGCGAGGAAGAGGGCGGCGGCACCGATCGGCAGATTGATGAAGAAGATCCAGTGCCAGTCGAGCGCGTCGGTGAGCACCCCGCCGAGCACCTGACCGAGCGAGGCGCCGACCGCCGAGGTGAACGAGAACACCCCGATGGCACGGGCCCGTTCGCGCGGTTCGGTGAACAGGGTGACCAGGATGCCGAGTCCGACCGCGGACGCCGCCGCGCTGCCGACGCCCTGGAGGGCCCGCGCGGCGATGAGTACCCCGGGTGAGGTCGCCACACCCGCGAGGAGCGAGGCGACGGTGAAGACGGCGGTGCCGGTGACGAACATCCGCTTGCGCCCGATGAGGTCCCCGAGCCGGCCGGCGAGCAGCAGCAGACTGCCGAACGCGATCAGGTAGGCGTTGACGACCCAGCTGAGCCCGACAGGGGTGAACCCGAGGTCGCGCTGGATCACGGGCATCGCCACGGTGACGATCGACCCGTCGAGAATGATCATCAGCATCCCGGAGGCGATCACGCCGAGCGCGAGCCACTTCTGCCGGGGGGTGAGGGGCGACGGGGCGAGGGGTGCGGTGGCTGCCGTCGTCACGGGCGCGGCGCCGGAATCTGCGGGGGAGGGTGCGGGACGGACTGTGGCGGACATGGGCGTGCTCCTGCGGTGGGAAGCGGCTGGCTCGGCATGTGCGTGCGGGTGGACGCGTCTCGGTGACCGCGATGGACCGACCGTAGCAGAAGGTTTTGTTGCGGACTATATGTTTCGGGAGTTCTCGCTCCGGGGGTTCTTCCGTGGGGTGGTGGCGTCGGGAGGGGTGCGGGGGTGGTGCCGCCCGGGTGGGGCGGGGGGCGCGAGGGGGCGATGCCCGCGGTGGCGGCGGCGCCGACCGGTGGGGCGGAGAACGTCTTCTTTCGGACCATCCGTCACGGATCGACTTGTTAGCCTGAAGGCATGACCTCTACGCCGCCCACCTCCAGCGCCCCCACCGGTTTCGACCTCTCGTACCTGCTCAACCACACGAGTCACGTCCTGCGGACCCGGATGGCGGCGGCCCTCGACGAGGTGGGTCTCACCCCCCGCATGCACTGCGTCCTGGAGCACGCCCTGGAGGAGGAGCGGACCCAGGCGCAGCTCGCGGAGATCGGCGACATGGACAAGACCACGATGGTGGTGACCGTCGACGCCCTGGAGGGCGCCGGTCTCGCGGAGCGGCGTCCCTCCCGGCTGGACCGGCGGGCGCGGATCATCTCCGTGACGGACAAGGGTGCCGAGCTGGCCGTCCGGAGCCGGCGGATCGTCGACCGGGTGCACGCGGAGGCGCTGGAGGGACTGGCCGAGAACGACCGGGCGCTCTTCGTCCGGGCCCTGGAGCAGCTGGCACAGGGGCCCCTGTCCGAGCCGGTCGACAGCCCTCGCCCGGCCCGCCGTGCCCGCCAGGCGGCGTAAGGCCGCGTAAGGCGCCCGCTGCCGGGCGGGCGGTGTCGATCCTGCCGCTCGGCGGGTGTCGGCCCTCACGCATCACGGGGCCCCGGGCACCCGCCTTCGCGTGTCGGAGGGCCCGGGCGGTTATCGTGCGGGCGTGAACGCTCCGGAGCTTCGCCCCCTGCTCTTCCTCGACGTGGACGGCCCCCTCATCCCCTTCGGGGCGACGCCGCAGCAGCTGCCTGGCGGGTATCCGGCGTACTGCTCGCACTCCGGGCGGACGGAGGATGCCGGGAACCCGCTGCTGGCCAGGATCAACCCCGCGTACGGGCCCCGACTCCTGGCCCTGGGCTGCGAATTGGTGTGGGCGACGACCTGGATGGCGGACGCGAACCTCGTCGTCGCGCCCTGGCTCGGGCTGCCGCGACTGCCGGTGGTGGACTGGCCCGAGGACGTGGACGACGCGGACGAGCGGGGCGGTCTCCACTGGAAGACCCGCACGCTCGTGGAACTGGCGGCCGGACGGCCCTTCATCTGGGTGGACGACGAGATCACCGACATCGACCGGCGCTGGGTGGCCGGTCACTGCGAGGGACTCCGGCTGCTGCACCGCGTCGACCCCCGACTCGGCCTGACGGACGCGGACTTCGCGGAGCTGGCGGAGTGGGTGCGCGGGGTCGGTGGCGGCGATGGCACCGCCGGGTGAAGTCCGCCCGGTCCTGCCGCCTCCGGCCGGTGTACGCACCGGATGTGGCTTCCTGCCTGCGGAAACAGCGAAGGCAGGAAGAAGACACTCTCCCTGCCACTCTCAAGATATAGCGCACCGGGGGGCTTGCGGCAAGGCCCCCGGTATACCGCAGAATCGCCACTTCCACCGCTCGGGGCGCACGTCGTCGCGTCGTGGTCCGTCGGTGGTCCGGCCGGGCAGTCCGGCGTGGTTTTCCTTCGTTCAGTGGGGTGTTCATGACGGACGGGTGCACGGCGGACGTGACCGGGGAGCATGTCGGCAGGGTGGTTGCGACCGAGGGGGACGTGATCGGGGCGGACGGGTTCGAGGCGGACGTGATCGTGGTCGGCGGCGGGCCGACCGGACTGATGCTGGCCGCCGAGCTGCGGCTGCACGGCGTCGGGGTGGTGGTGCTGGAGAAGGAGACCGAGCCCACCCGGCAGTCCCGCTCGCAGGGCCTGCACGCGCGCAGCATCGAGGTGATGGACCAGCGCGGGCTGCTGGAACGGTTCCTCCGGCTCGGTACGCAGGTCACGTCCGGCGGGTTCTTCGCCGGGCTCGGCAAGGTCTGGCCCGAGCACCTGGACACCGCGCACTCGTACGTACTCGCCATCCCGCAGGCCACCACCGAACGCCTGCTGGCCGAGCACGCCGTCGAGCTGGGCGCCGACGTCCGGCGGGGCCACGAGGTGGTCGGGCTGAGCCAGGACGACCGGGGGGTGAGCGCGGAGCTCGCGGACGGGACCCGGCTGCGCTCGCGTTGGCTCGTCGGCTGCGACGGTGGCCGCAGCGTGGTCCGCAAGCTGCTCGGAGTCGGCTTCCCCGGTGAGCCCGCCCGGGTCGAAACGCTCCTGGGCGAAATGGAGTTGGAGGCGTCGGCGGAAGAAGTGGGCCGGGTGGTCGCCGAAGTCCGCAAGACACAGCTCCGGTTCGGGCTGATGCCGCTGGGCGACGGGGTGTTCCGCGCCGTCGTGCCCGCCGAAGGCGTGGCCGAGGACCGTGCGGCGGGCCCGACCCTGGAGGAGTTCCGGCGGCGGCTGCGCCACTTCGCGGGCACCGACTTCGGTGCGCACTCGCCGCGTTGGCTCTCCCGCTTCGGTGACGCGACCCGCCTGGCCGAGCGCTACCGGACCGGCCGGGTGCTGCTCGCCGGGGACGCCGCGCACATCCATCCGCCGACCGGCGGGCAGGGTCTCAACCTCGGCGTCCAGGACGCCTTCAACCTCGGCTGGAAGCTGGCAGCCGAGGTCAACGGATGGGCGCCGGAGAGTCTGTTGGACAGCTACCACGACGAACGCCACCCGGTGGCGGCCGAGGTGCTCGACAACACCCGCGCGCAGATGGTGCTGCTGTCGACCGAGCCCGGCCCCGTGGCGGTGCGCCGGCTCCTCTCGGAGCTGATGGACGTCGAGGAGGTGAACCACCGCCTCATCGAGAAGATCACCGCGATCGGAGTCCGTTACGACGTCGCTGAGGGCTGCCTTGAGGGCCACGCCCTCCTCGGTAAGCGGCTGCGTGACGTGGGCCTGAAGCAGGGGCGGCTGTACGGCCTGATGCACGCCGGGCGCGGCCTGCTGCTCGACCGGACCGGCCGGCTCTCCGTGGACGGCTGGGCGGACCGCGTCGACCACGTCGTCGACGGCAGCGACGAACTGGACGTGTCCGCCGTACTGGTGCGCCCCGACGGTCACGTGGTCTGGGCCGGCGACGACCAGCGGGAGCTGGCCGGGCGACTGGCCCGGTGGTTCGGTGCGGCTGCGGGGTGAGGGCGGCGGGGCAGCGTCGTACCGACGGGCGTGGCGCTCGCGGTCAGGTTGTCAGCACGCAAGCAGCCGGACAGGTGGTACGAGGCGATGGCGGCCTCTGCGGAGTCCTGCTCGGCCCACGGCACGTGGCTGATCTCCAGCAGGGCTCCCCGGTGGCGGAGTCTGCCCGATCCGGCGGCGTGGACGGACGCGGTGGTGGCGATGTGGACGTCCACGGCGGAGGTGGGGGACAGTTCGGCTTCGTCCGGCAGCCCTGCGGTGGAGCCGCTGAAACAGGCTCCTCGGTAACCGGGTCGGGGCCGCGCGAACCGGTGGACCCAGTCGGTCGCGGCGGGGTGCGCCTGCCCGAGTTTCACGGTCCGACCCCTTGGTGCGCGCGCGGACGAGGCCGCGATTGTTCCAGCCTGGCGGCGCCGGGGGCGGTCCCGCCGTCCTCGCGAAGGGTGCCGCCCGGGTGCGTCCGCTCGTCGGCTGCCTCACTCACCGCCTCGTCCGCTCCTACCGGCCGGGTTCGACGATGTCGGCGACCACGCAACTGACGTTGTCGGGGCCGCCCGATCCATTGGCGAGGGCGACGAGGTCACGTACCGCCTGCTCGGGTCGGCGGGTGTCCGATAGCACCCGGTGGATCGCCTCGGTCGCCACCACGGCCGAGAGCCCGTCCGAGCAGAGCAGGTACCTGTCCCCTCGTCGGGCGTCCTGGAATCGCACATCGGGGGAGGCGCCCGGGCCCGCCCCCAAGGCGCGCACCAGCATGGACCGTTGCGGGTGGGAGAGGGCCTCCTCCGGGCTGATGCTTCCCTCGTCGAGCATCGACTGCACCACGGTGTGGTCGTGGGTGATCCGGAACAGCCCTCCGTCCCGGAGCAGGTACGCGCGGCAGTCACCGATGTGGACGAGGGCCAGTCGCGAGCCGGTCCAGAGCATCGCGGTGAGCGTGGTCCCGTCCGCCGCCGTCGAACGGGTCTGCCGCGAGGTGGAGGTGATGGACCTGTTGGCCTGCTCCACGGCGTCACCGAGGACGTTGAGGAGATCGTCGGCCGGGATGTCGTCGGTCCGCAGGAGCTTGAGCGCTTCGACGGCGGCGGCACTCGCGGGTGCTCCCTCGCCGCCGAAGCCGTCGGCGACGGCGAGCAGGCGGGGCCCGGCGTACGCGGTGTCCTGGTTACTCTCGCGGACCTGGCCCCGGTCGGACAGGGCGGCGTAACGGATGGTGAGGGGCTCGGCGATCGGGGGCATGTCGGGGTCCTTCCCGGAGAGGTGATCGACGAGGAACGAGGCGAGGTCCCGCCGCGCGGCCGTGTCCGTTTCGACCTGCGCCCAGAACACGCGGATCTCCTGGGCCGCCGCGGCCGCGTCCAGCGCGCACACCCGCTGGATGCGGGCCAGCGGCATTCCCAGACGCCGGAGCCACGCGACCAGCCGGGCCCGCTCCAACTGATCCGGCGCGTAGAACCGGTAGCCGGATGCCGGGTCGACGCGGGCGGGGGGCAGCAGCCCGAGTTCGTCGTAGAGGCGCAACGCCTTCGGCGACAGCCGGGACGCCTTCGCGAACGTCCCGATGGTCAGCAGCCCCATGTTCGTTCCTCCTCGTGCCGGGCCCGTCGCCCGGCACCACCGATGCTGTGGGCTGCCCCAGGGGGAAGGTCAACCCAGTCCCCGCCCTGGCCCTCCCGCCGGTGTCTCCGGATGGGGGGCCCGGTCGCTCCCTCCGGCCGTCAAAGTGTGCGTACCGCCATCAGCAGCCCGCTCGACCAGGCCAGGCGGACGCAGCGGAAGTCCTCGCGCCGGTCCAGTCCGGCCAGCAGGTCGTGGACGGATGCCTCGTGGTCCTTCGGCCGGCCGGGCTGGGGGAGCAGGTCGTCGATCAGGTAGATCCCGCCGGGTGCGACCAGTTCCAGGGCCCGTTCGAGGTGGGTGAACTTGCCCGGCCAGGTGTCCGCGAAGACGAGGTCGAAGGGGCCGCCGTCGTACTCCTCCAGCCACGCGCCGCCGTCCCCGGACACGAAGCTCACCCTGGGGTCCGCGCCCAGCAGTTGACGGCCGACGCCCTGTACGGCGGGGTCGAGC
The DNA here is from genome assembly GCF_042728415.1 of Streptomyces sp. NPDC060198. Classification (NCBI taxonomy): domain Bacteria; kingdom Bacillati; phylum Actinomycetota; class Actinomycetes; order Kitasatosporales; family Streptomycetaceae; genus Streptomyces; species Streptomyces sp. NPDC060198. The sequence continues at coordinate 27,872 of NZ_JBHWZJ010000033.1, forward strand.
TCGACGGTGATCAGGTCGGCAGCGCGGTCCATGCCGCTGAGCAGCCAGGCGGTGCCCTCCCCGAACCCGGTGCCGAGTTCGAGGATTCGGCCGCCCGGACGGGACGCGGCGAGGGTCGCCAGGAGGCTTCCGGTGCGGTCCTCGCTGGACATGATGAAACCCGCCGCTCGTGCTGCCGCGCGCAATGCGGCCAGGAGGGGCGGGAGTCGGTTCGGCGAGTCGTCCATCCGGAGATGATGCGGGGGCGGGACCGGGCGGGCAAGGTGATTCCACGGGAACCCGCACCATCGTTCGGCACCCGGAACTGACCTTTTCTGTTGCGGGGAGGGGCAGTTGAGTCCGAGGGGTGCGCCGATCGGCTCGTGGCCGACGCGTCGAGTGCGGCGGCTGCACGGCTGCCGTCCCGCCCGACTGCCGGCAGTCGGTTCGACGCGTGTCGATCGCGGGGGGCCGCCGATCGGCTCGTAGCAGATGCCGAGGCCCGGCGGACTACGCGGTCCTGAACGCGAGATACCGGCTGAAGGCCTCGTGGCTGTCGGGAGTGAAGCGCCACTCCAGCAAGGCCGACCGGAGCTCCGGCTCGGTCAGCAGGCCGTACCAGGAGACTTCACCAGGGTCGGCGGCCACCGTGTCCGGCACCACGGCTTCGTGCAGGCCGAGCCAGTGAGGGCTCAATCCGCTGCGGTTGAGGAACGTGAACAGCAGACGGGGCTGCACACGAATGCCCAGCTCTTCGGCCAGCTCCCGCGCGGCGGCCTGTTCGTAGGACTCACCGACACCCACGGCGCCACCCACCACGACCTCATGGAGGCCGGGGAAGCGCGACAGCTGATCCGACCGCCGGTGAACGAGGATCCGCCCGCGCTCATCACGGCATACCGTCACGGCGACCCGGTGGAGCCACCCCTCGCGGACGGCCTGGCGGCGGCTCACCGTCGGCCCCAGTACGCGATCTTGATCGTCGACACGTTCCACCAGTTCGTCCACGGCGCACACCTTGGCAGAGCCCGCTGACAACTGTGTCTCTCGGAGTCCCGCGGAGGCCGGCCCCGGAGACGTGCACCGGGAGGCGGGAGGCCGGGCTGCTTGAGTGCGGTGGTCTCTCCGGTGATCTGCCGGCCCGCGTCAGCTCACCACCGGGTTACCCGGAAGGTTCGCATCGCCGCACGGCCAGGGTCCCTCGGCCAGAGGCCCCAGGTGGGTGCGGAAGGCGACCACATCACTGTCCAGCGAGGTGACGACGAGGCCGTCGTCCAGCAGCAGGGTGCGACCCAGGACGTTGCGGCTGTCGTCCCTCGCGAACAAGTCGTGCGGGGTCAGGTCCGCGTCGACGGCGAGGAGCCTGCCGTCGCGCCAGAACACTGTGGTGCCCGCCCGGTCCATCGACGGACAGGACGTGTAGTAGCCCGTCAACGCAGGTCCGTCCACGAGAGTGTTGTCCGGGGCCAGCTGCCGGAACCGCGACCTCGACGGCAGGCCGTTCTCCAGCTCAGGGCCGCATACGGTGCCTCGGTCGTTGACGAGCATTGCGCCATGGCTGGCCCACCGGGCCGTCTCGGTGCCGTTGCGGTCATGGCGGCGCGTGGTGAACTCCCCGTATCCCTGGGACCCGATCAGGAACTCGCCCGGGCCGGCTATCGCTTTCCGGCCCGAGGGGGCGGGCGAGGTGGCTGAGACGATCGCGCCACTGGTCAGGTCCAGGAAGAAGGTCCTCCCGATCCCGCCCCGGGCGTCGACGTAACTGGCCGCGACCCTGTCGCCCGAGACCAGCAGCGGCTCCCAGTGATCGACGTCGACCTCTTCCGGAACCCAGGGGTGCAGCGGCCGTAGCTCCCAGCCGGTCTCCCTGCTCATCCCCATGACACCCGGATGCGAGACGGCACCGAGCGCGATCGGTGTCGACCACACGCAGTCGCCCTCCCGCGTATACCGGGCGACGCGAGGCGGAGGTGGGGCAGACGTATCGCCCCGCACGGTCCACAGGAGGCGCGACGCGCCGGCCCATGCGATGCAGAAGCCGTCATCGAGCAGGACGAACGCGCTGACCTCCTCGCCGGCCTCGGACTCCGGGACGACGGCCCGGTGAGTGGATCCGTCCGGAAGAACCCCCTCCAGGACCCGTCCCACTCCCTCCGGGTACGCGACCCAGAGGGTCCCGTCCGCGGACAGGCGGGACCGAGGCCGTCCCGTGCCGGGGTACAACCGCCGCCAAGCCACTGATCCCGTGACATCGACCAGCGTCACGACCGTTTCCAGCGGATTCTCCCCGTAACTGGTCACGTACAGCGGGCCGGACGGGTCCTGTGCGGCTACGGACCAGATCTGGCCCGGCATGGCGATGCTCGACACGAGAGTCATGCGGCCGCATCCTGCCCCATGCCACCACCCCTGTCAGCGGCGTGATCGGCGTGACCCGGGGCCGTCGCTCCGGCTGATCCGTTCAGCCGGGAAGGCCCGGACATCGGCCGCCAGGCTGGACATGCGCTCGCCGGCCTCCAGCCAGGTGGTCACCGAGGCGCCCCAGCCGCCTGCGGCTCGCGGCTGTCGGTGGGGTGGAGAACCGCTTCGGCGATCGCACGGACGCGCTCCATGGTGATGCCGGTCCGCTGGTGGACTGCGAGAGGGTGGTCGGTCGGCTCCAGCTCGATGAGGGGCCGGTGCCCGAGGGGGCGGGTGTGGACGCGGGTCTTCAGGTTGATGGTGCTGGGCGAGCAGAGGAAGAGGTCGGTGGACAGCCGGCCGAAGTACGGCTCCTCGGATTCACGGCCCGGGCGTCCCGGAGATCCGCGGAGCGGGAGAAGTCGTCCCGGCTGAGGGAGACCCGTGTGGCCCGGGAGAACACCTCGTCGCTGTCGATGACGGGTATCTCGATCAGGCCCCTGACGAAGTGGTGCTGCGCCTGGATCACGCGTCGATCCGACGAGAGAAGGCAGCCCGCAGAGTCTGCGAAGCTCGGCTCCCCGGCGTACGGGGCGGTACCCGGGTAGTTCATCGGCAGCTCGGCGCGGCGGCTGCCGCAGCACGAGCAGGTGAATCCGGGGTTGCCGGCCACGAGCGGTGTCCCGTCTCAGTAGACGTGGGCCATCGAGAGGCGGTGACCTGGGGTGGTCCGAGTTGAGTGAGACGGGAATGGCTGAGCTGTCTCACTCAACCTGAGCAGCGGGCCGCTGTGGGTATGCGTCATCGCTGCGGTGGTGGGCGTGCCAGAGGCGTCTGAGGGCTTCGAGCTCGGTTCGTGGGAAGTGTTCGCCCCACTTGCCTCGATAGCCGCTCTCGCCATAGGTCTGCGCGACCTCGTCGAAGCAGCGGATCACGGTGCGGGCGAGCTGGTCGATGCCGAGCTGGCTGGACCAGATCTCGGTTCCCTTGTTGTCGTGATCGCTGCCGTGACGCAGCTCCAGCACGCGGGTCCAGGTGTCCACGCCTTCGCGGTAGAAGATCCACCGGTAGGCGGTCGGTTCGGCCTCAAACTGGGAACGGGTCTCCGTCTCGCCCGCGACGAGCTGGGCCACCGCGGTCAGGAGCTCCTCGGGCGCACTGGTGATGTAGGACGCGGTGAGCTCGACTCTCGCCTGGCGATCTTCAAGGGTGCAGTCCGCCCACCCGGATCCCGCCAGGGTCCAGGTGATGCGCATGCCGGATGTCACTGGTGCTCCTCAGCGAGGAAGGCCCGGACATCGGCCGCCAGGGAAGTCATCTGCTCGCCGGCCTCCAGCCAGGTGGTCACCGAGGCGCCCCAGCCGCCTGCGGCTCGCGGCCACGGCCGCAAGGTCCAGGTCAGACCGACGTATCCGCCCGACCGGAAGACCGCCGACACCGTCAGGTCCCGGTCGTCGGTATGCCAGCTCCGGTCGCCTTTCCATCCCCGGTAGTCGGCGGCGAGCTCCTCCAGGAACGCGGCGAGACCGTTGTCCCCTGCCCAGGCGACGACCTCGTCGACGCGGGCGGCCAGACCGGGGGCCCGCAGCTCGACGGAGTAGCGCACGGAGTCCGCGTCGGAGCTGGACCGGCCGCGGAGCGTCACGGTGACGGACGCGTTGTCCTGGCAGCGGATGGACACGCCGGCCTCGTGGTCGATGTCGACGTCCGGTGCGGTCATGGGCGGAACGCTAGGTCAGCATCCCGTTCGGCGTCACGTGGATTCGCTGTCGGTGGGGTGGAGAACCGCTTCGGCGATCGCACGGACGCGCTCCATGGTGATGCCGGTCCGCTGGTGGACTGCGAGAGGGTGGTCGGTCGGCTCCAGCTCGATGAGGGGCCGATGCCCGAGGGGGCGGGTGTGGACGCGGGTCTTCAGGTTGATGGTGCTGGGCGAGCAGAGGAAGAGGTCGGTGGACAGCCGGCCGAAGTACGGCTCCTCGGATTCACGGCCCGGGCATCCCGGAGATCCGCGGAGCGGGAGAAGTCGTCCCGGCTGAGGGAGACCCGTGTGGCCCGGGAGAACACCTCGTCGCTGCCGATGACGGGTATCTCGATCAGGCCCCTGACGAAGTGGTGCTGCGCCCGGATCACGCGTCGATCCGACGAGAGAAGGCAGCCCGCAGAGTCTGCGAAGCTCGGCTCCCCGGCGTACGGGGCGGTACCCGGGTAGTTCATCGGCAGCTCGGCGCGGCGGCTGCCGCAGCACGAGCAGGTGAATCCGGGGTTGCCGGCCACGAGGGGAGCCCAGGGGCCGCGACACGCGCCACACTTTTGCAAGCAACCGCTTGCAATTGTTAGCAGGGTGGGCGCATCATCGACCCATGGCATCACTCAACGTCGGCAACCTGGGCGAGTACCTCCGGGAGCAGCGCCGTAGCGCGCAGCTCTCGCTGCGGCAGCTCGCGGATGCCGCCGGGGTGTCCAATCCGTATCTCAGTCAGATCGAACGCGGCCTGCGCAAGCCCAGTGCGGAGGTGCTCCAGCAGGTCGCCAAGGCGCTGCGGATCTCGGCCGAGACGCTGTACGTACGGGCCGGAATCCTGGACGAGCGGGAGCGGGGTGAGCTGGAGACGCGGGCGGTCATCACGGCCGACCCGTCGATCAACGAGCGGCAGAAGAACGTGCTGCTGCAGATCTACGACTCGTTCCGCCGGGAGAACGGTTTCGTCCCCGATCCGGACGTTTCTGCTGATAACGATGCTGATGCCGGTAGCTGCGGTAGCTCCGGTAGCTCCGGCAGGACCGACGGCACCACGAGCGCCCGCGAACCCCGTACGCCCGGTGGCAGTGATGCCGCTGACCCTCACAACGAAATCTGATCCGGGAGGACCACAGTCATGGCCATCACCGATGACCTGCGCAAGACCCTCACCGACCCCACCCCCCTCTACTTCGCCGCCGGTACGGCCGAGCTCGCCGTGGAGCAGGCGCGCAAGGTGCCGGGGCTGATCGAGCAGTTGCGGGCCGAGGCGCCCGAGCGGTTCGAGGCGGTCCGCAGCACCGACCCCAAGGCCGTGCAGGAGAAGGTGTCCACCCAGGCCCGGGAGGCGCAGGCCAGCGTCCAGGCCAGGGTCACCGAGGTGATCGGCTCGTTCGACACGGACCTGCGCAAGCTCGGCGAGACGGCGCAGGACCTGGCGCTGCGCGGTATCGGCGTGGCCGCCGAGTACGCGGTCCGGGCCCGTGAGGCGTACGAGAAGGTCGCCGAGCGCGGCGAGCAGAGCGTGAAGGCGTGGCGCGGGGAGGCGGCCGACGAGATCGTCGAGATCGCCGCCGTCGTGGAAGCGGAGTCCGCTCCCAAGGCCACTCCGAAGGCCGCTGAACCGAAGACAGCCGCGAAGCCGGTTCCGGCCGCCGCCAAGCCGGTCGCCGTGAAGCCCGCTCCCGCCGCCAAGCCCGCACCGGCGAAGCAGGCGCCCGCGCCGCGCAAGGCGACCGCGAAGAAGTCCACGCCGCCCGCGAAGTAGCGGAGCGGGCCGGGCCGGAGCGCGCCGGGCCGGGGCAGCCTGCCCCGGCGCCGTACGGGAGTGCTCCGGCGTGGAACGGGCATCGTGAACCGTGACCCGTACGCCGTTTCGGTACGGTTGCCACAGGTGCCGGAAGGCGCTCACCCACTACGAGGCGGTGCACCCATGTTGCTGAACGGATTCAACACATTCGTCTGGCTGCTCTACATGCTCATGCTCGTCCTGGCCGTACTGGCGCTGGTCTTCGCGGCCGTCGCGCGCGAGGACGCCTACCGGGCGGCCGACAAGAAGACGAAGAAGTTCTGGGTGATCCTGCTCGCCGCCGCCGTTGCCGTGAACTTCCTGCCGGTGCTCTTCCTGGCCCTCGCCGGGACGGTCGCGGCCATCGTGTTCCTGGTGGACGTACGGCCCGCGCTCAAGGCGGTCTCCGGCGGCGGCAGCCGCCGGGGCGGGTCCAGCAGCGACGGGCCGTACGGCCCCTACAACGGCGGACGCTGAGCGGGTACGACAGGCACGACGGGGACGGCCGTCGGTGCGGCCGAGGCGGAATCCGCCACGGCGGCCGACGGCACGGGGCGGGTTCGCACGGCGAGCCTGCCCCGTTTGCGTGTCCGGTCCCGCTCGCGGTCGCGCGCCCGGTCCCGGTCCTTGTCGCGGTCGCGGGAGAGCAGCAGGACGGCCACGTCGTCGGTGAGCTCGCCGCCGTTCAGCTCCCGCACCCGGGCGACGGCGGCGTCCAGCAGTTCCTCGCCGCGCAGCCCCGCGGTCAGGTGCGCGTCGACCATGGCGACCATGCCGTCCTGGCCGAGACGCTGATTGCCCTCGCCGATGCGGCCCTCGATGAGCCCGTCCGTGTACATCATCAGCTGCCAAGAGCCGCCCAGCTCGACCTGGCGGCGCGGCCACCGGGCGCGCGGCAGCAGGCCGAGCGCCGGTCCGCCGTCCTCGAAGGGCAGGAGGCGCGCGGTGCGCCCCGCCCGGGAGATCAGCGGCGCCGGATGCCCGGCGAGGCAGAGCCCGGCGCGACGGCCGTCCGGGGCGATGTCCACGGTGCACAGGGTCGCGAAGATCTCCTCGCTCTCCCGCTCGTGCTCCAGCACCTGCTGGAGCGTGGAGAGCAGCTCGTCCCCGCAGAGCCCGGCCAGCGTGAGGGCCCGCCACGCTATGCGCAGCTCGACACCGAGGGCGGCTTCGTCCGGGCCGTGGCCGCAGACGTCGCCGATCATCGCGTGGACGGTGCCGTCCGGGGTGCGGACGGTGTCGTAGAAGTCGCCGCCCAGCAGCGCGCGGCTGCGGCCGGGGCGGTAGCGGGCGGCGAAGCCCAGGTCGGAGCCGTTCAGCAGCGGGGTGGGCAGCAGGCCGCGCTCCAGACGGGCGTTCTCCTGGGCGCGCAGCCGTGACTCCGTCAGCTGGTGCTGGGCGATGTCCGCGCGCTTGCGCTGGACGGCGTAGCGGATGGCGCGGCTCAGCAGCCGGGCGTCCAGCTCGTCGCGGAAGAGGTAGTCCTGCGCACCGACGCGTACCGCCTCGGCGGCCAGCTCGGCGTCGTCCTCGGCGGTGAGCGCGAGCACGGCGTGCTGGGGGGCGATCCGCAGCACGTGCAGGAGCGCGGCCAGCTCGTCGGCACGCCCGGGGCCGTCTTCGCCGTCCGCCGGCGCGTCGGTCGCGGAGGTGGGCGAGGGTGCGGCGCCGGGCGCTGTGGCGCGTGCGCCGGTGCCGCCGGGCAGCGAGAGGTCGAGCAGGATGCAGTCGACGTCGTCGGTGAGCAGCCGGCCGGCCTCGGTGAGGTTGCGGGCGGTTCGGACGCGGACCCGGGTGCCCGCCGCCGCGGGAAGGTCCGGGAGGGAGAAGGTGCCCGTGGGGTCGTCCTGGATCACCAGCAGGGTGAGGTCGGCTCCATTGGTGGTCTCCGCAGCGGGTACGGCACGCTGCTGAGGTACGGGTGCGGGCATCGGTTCCGGGTTTCCTTCCCTCCCCCCGAGGGCGCGGGCGGGACGACGATCGACGACCTGCCAGACCGGGACCATAGCGTTCGGTGGGCCGGGAGCGGAATGGCGCCCGGGGACGCGCCGGAGTCATATGCGCAGTCATAAGCCGCGTCCCTGCACGGATCCGGCGCGATGCGGCCCTCCGGTGCGGGCGAGGGAGCCATGACAAACATCACGCGGGCGTGTACGCGCGTGGGGATGTGGGTCACACACCGGCGCACGGGCCGGAGCGGACGCCCGGCGCGCGCCAGTAGTACGGACTCCGGCGCGCACTCAACCGGTACGGAACCGGCGCACGCTCCTCGGCGTGGTGCGGCCGGACACCCCTCAGGTGCCGCTCGGCGCGCTCGCCGGGGAGTACGTCTACG
>NZ_JBHWZJ010000034.1:0-35895 GCF_042728415.1 Streptomyces sp. NPDC060198
GAGCGCTCGGTCCGCTCCTGCTGCTCGCCGCCTGGCAGTTCGCCGCCGCCACCGGCACGCTCGACCCGCAGACGCTCGCCTCGCCGGGCACGGTCGCCTCGACCGCGTGGGAGCTGGCGGGTGACGGGCAGTTGGGGCACAACCTGCTCGCCTCGCTGCAACGTGCCGCCGTCGGGCTCCTCCTCGGTCTGGTCTGCGCCGTCGTCCTCGCCCTGTTCGCCGGGCTCTCCCGGCTCGGCGAGGCGGTGATCGACGGCACGGCCCAACTGCTGCGCGCCCTGCCGATCCTGGCACTCGTCCCGCTGGCGATCCTCTGGTTCGGCATCGGCGAGGAAGTGAAGATCATCCTGGTGGCGCTCGGCACCTTCTTCCCGATCTACGTCAACACGCACGCCGCGCTGACCGGCCTCGACCTGAAGTGGGCCGAGCTCTCCCAGGTGCTGGGCCTCTCCCGGCGGCTGTTCCTGCTGCGGGTCGTGCTGCCCGGCGCCGCGCCGGGCTTCTTCACCGGGCTGCGCCTCGCCGTCACCGTGTCGTGGCTGGTCCTGGTCGTCAGCGAGCAGATCAACGCCACCAGCGGCATCGGATACCTGATGACGGAGGCCCGCACCTTCGGCGAGACCGACGTCATCGTCGTCGGTCTGGTCGTCTACGGCCTGCTCGGGCTCGCCTCCGACACCCTCGTACGCAACGTCGAAAGGAGGGCTCTGCGATGGCGGACGACGCTCGCCTGAGCCCCGGCACCGAACCGTCGTACGCCGGGCGGGGCGTACGAATCCGTTCCCTGGTCCGCCGCTTCGGCGACCACACCGTCCTCGCCGGAGTCGATCTGGACATCGCCCCCGGCGAGTTCACGGCGCTGCTCGGCCACTCCGGCTCCGGCAAGTCGACCCTGCTGCGTGCCGCGGCCCGGCTCGACCCCGGGGTGGACGGCACGGTCGAGGTGCCCGAGGCGACCGCCGTCGTCTTCCAGGACGCCCGTCTGCTGCCGTGGGCCCGAGTGCTCGACAACGTCGTGCTCGGCCTGCCCGGTTCCCGTACCACCGCCCGGGAGCTGGGCCGCGCCGCGCTTGCCGAGGTCGGGCTCGCCGGGAAGGAGCGCGCCTGGCCCGGCACGCTCTCCGGGGGCGAGGCCCAGCGCGCCGCGCTCGCCCGCGCTCTGGTCCGGGCGCCCGGTCTCCTCCTGCTGGACGAACCGTTCGGTGCCCTGGACGCGCTCACCCGCATCCGCATGCACGCGCTGCTGCGCGATCTGTGCGCCCGCCACCGCCCTGCCGTCCTCCTGGTCACCCACGACGTGGACGAGGCCATCGCGCTGGCCGACCGCGTGCTGGTCCTCGACGAGGGCCGCTTCGCCGCCGACCTGGACATCGCCGGCCGCCTCGGCACCTCGGACCGTCACGCCCATCCGCGGTTCGCCGCCACCCGCGAGGCCCTGCTGGGCCTGCTGGGTGTGACCGCCACCTGACGGCGGGCGCCGCGATCGCCCGCACGCTCTCACCCCGGCACATCCCCGTAGGAGAAGGAGACCGACCGTGCTTCCCGTCGCCCCGTGTGCCCTGGCTCCGCACGCCCGCGTGCGCGCGCTCCTGACCGCCGTGCTGACGGCGGTCCTGGTGGCCGCCGCCCTCGCGGTACCCGGGCCCGCCCGAGCCGTCACCGCAGACCCGGACTTCACCCTGTACGACAACACCGCGTACACCTCGGCCGCGCTCGGCGGTGCCTCCGTCCTCTCCAGCTTCGTCCCCGCCCGCATCTGCGCCTCCCTCGTCGCGGACGGCGCACTGCCCGGCGAGGCCGAGTGGAAGAGCATCGTCCAGTCCTACAACCGCAGCACCGACGGCCCGCTCGTACTGGACTGCGAGACCCTCTACCTCAACTCCACGAGCACCGCCGCCGACCACTACGCGCGCCTGCTGCAACTCCAGAGCTGGGCCCGCGAGGTCGCGCCCGGCCAGGTCATCGGCTGGTACGGGCTGCTCAACAACACCATCAGCGCCAACTACGGCTACTACCGGAACCTGATCGCGGCCGACCCCGACACCGCGTTCTTCCCGTCGCTCTACACCTACTCGGCCGGCGAGGACGCCTGGAACACCGCCCTGACCGCCGACGTCGCGAAGGCCCGAGCCGTGGACGCCGACGTACCGCTGCTGCCGTACGTCTGGCCCCAGTACCACGGCGGTTCCTCGCCGTCCTCCCTCGACTACACCTTCGTCCCCGCGGCCCAGTGGTCCGTGCAGCTCGCCACCATCAGGGAGCTGGGCCTGCCCGGCGCCGTCGTCTGGGGCGGCTGGCCCATCAGCGAGACCTGCGACACGGCCTGCCAGGCGGCGGTCCCGTCCTCCGGCTGGCTCGCCGCCACCCGGTCCTTCCTCGGCGATCTGGCCGACCGCCGCACCGACTTGGCGCGCGGCGCGGCGGCAACCGTGTCCAGCGTGAACGTCACCGGCCGCGACGCGTCCAAGGCGGTCGACGGCGACCCGGCCACGCGCTGGGGCAGCACGTACGCCGATCCGCAGTGGATCACCGTCGACCTCGGGGCCCGGTACCGCGTCGGCGGCGTACGCCTGGTGTGGGAGACCGCATACGGGCGCGCTTACACGGTCCAGGTGTCGGACGACGCCTCGTCCTGGACCACCGCCTACTCCACCACCTCCGGGGCGGGCGGAGTGGAGCGCGTCGAGGGCCTGAGCGCCACCGGCCGCTACGTCCGCGTCCACGGCACGGCCCGGGGCACCTCGTACGGCTACTCGCTGTGGAGTCTGGAGGTGTACGGCACCGCCGTCTCCTGACCCGGCACGGCGCCTTCGCGGTCCCGGACCGCAAGGGCGCCGTTCATCTGCACACGTTCACGATCAACGGGTGCGGATGCACGCGGTCGTGCGTCACTCGATCGAGGCGACTTCGCCGAAGTGCTCCGGTCGGCACGGCCAGGGCGGGTTTCGCACGTGGCGCCGTCGTCCGCCCGGAGGGCGGGTCCGGCGGCGTCCGGTGCGTGCGATCGTACGGCGGAAGGTCGTCCCGATGCTGGATGCATCGGGGCGACCCCGACAGCGCGGCGAGCGTGCGTGCAGGCGTCGCCGGACGGACGGGACTTCCGCAACACGCTTTACATGTCCAGCTCGGCCGCGACGAGTTCGGAGCGGGTCAGCTCCAGCAGTCGGCCCATCCAGTTCCGGCCTTCGAGCCCCTGTTGCCCCCAGAAGTTCGAACTGGTCTCGGCGTAGATCAACCGGGTGGCGCCTGTGGCCATCAGCGTCTCGGCGAACTCGGGGTGCTGGCGGAACTTCGCGCGCAGCAAGCGCGTCATGACGGCAACCCGAACCCGGGGCCAGTCGTCACGCAGGCGGGAAGCCTCAGCGAGCTTCTGCGCGTCATGAGGCCGTTGCGTGCCGAGGATCTCGGCCTGCCGGCGTTCGTCGGCGACCGACAGCGCCCAGTAGGCGTGCGTGACCGTGGGATAGGTACGACCGCCCACGGCGATCGGCGCGGGGAACTCGTTGCGCAGCACCAGGGTGCCCGGATTCTCGGGCAGGCCGCGCGGGTCGACGACCTGATGAAGATGGACGCTGCTCCCGACCGGCTCCGCGGGGCCGTCCGCGGGTGTCTTCGCCTCGTGCCGCTTCCCCAGTTGCTCGCGCTCCGCGAAGTACTCCAAGGCGGAGGCGTGCATCTCGTCGGTCACCTCGACGCTGTTGCCCTTCCACAGCTCGATCCGGTTGCCCGGGCCGGTCGCGATCACCCTGAGGGGGAAGTCCTTGCGGTCCATGTCGCCCAGGGCGTATCTCCGCAGGTGTGCCGGGACATCCTCGTAGGCTTCTCGAACCGCGGTCCGGTGGGCCTCGGTCGGCCGCTCCCGGAAGACGTCGACGGCCGCGAGGCAGCGGCGTGTGGAGTCCGGGCGGCCGTTGAGGTTGTCGATGTCGTCGCGGACCTCGCCGAGCAGCATCTCGGGAGTCAGCCAGGTCCTCGGCTCGGCGAACTTCCATGAAGCGAGGTGGTGGGCCGATGCCCGGGCGCCTTCGGGCAGGTCGGTGGCGACCCATCCGGAGGCGAGCTTGCCGGCGAAGCCCTCCAGGGTCTCCAACCCCCAGCAGTCGACCATTCCGTCGGCGTAGATCACCAGGTCGGTGAGGTGATACCTCGCGCCGTTGCGGATGAAGGCATGCCGCCAGGTGCCCTCGATACGCTCGCCGCCCTCGTCCCGCCACGTCCGCTTCCGTATCGCCATGCGCGCCAGGGTAGTCGTTCGCACTCCCGGAGGATCATGACATTTCGGTTCGTCGAGACAACGAGGCGTGGGGCGCGCCGAGTTCGTCCCGACCGCAGCAGACCTCGCAGGCGATCGGGTACTCGCGGGACGAGGGCACCGCCGCCATGATCCGGTTGGAGTCCTCGGCGACGGAACACGCCCCTCGCCCTCCGCCACGCCCGCTCCGGGCGCTGGGCCCGCGAGTACCCCCTACGGCAGACAGCCCGGGAGGTTCGCCGACTCGGCGAGCGGCCCACCGACCGCGTCCACCCGGCGCACTCTCGGCCGGCCTGGCAGCGGATCGACCACTGCGGGCGATCAGACGGACCCCGCGTCGTCGTGGCCAGCCGCCTCCAGCAGCAGTTCCGCGACGAGTGCCGCGCCCGCCTCGCCCGTCAGCACCGTGTAGTGATTGGTGTCCGGTGCGTGCAGGGTCGTGACCCCGGTGCCGCCCAACGCCGCCGCTTCCAGGCGTTCCTGGTCGTAGAGCCCTTGCGGTTCGTCCATCAGGCCGCGGTCCGCCCAGAGCAGGGTGGCCCGTTCGGGCAGCCGGCGGACGGCGGCCAGCACGTCCTCGTCGAACAGGCCGACCCCGTCGGTACGGACGGCCTCCAACCGGCAGGAGGACCGCAACTCCGGCTCGGCGCCGGTCAGGTCACGCTGGATGTACGCGTCCACCTCGGGCGTCCACCGGTCCGCGAAGGCGGGATGCGCCTGCCAGAACGCCCGGTACGCGGCGCGGTCCGGGAAGGTCATGGTCAGCCGGTCCATGGCCGGTCCGATGACCGCGGTCATGAGCTCGTCCGGGGAGAGATGGGTGGGGGCGGGGAAGCCGACCCCACCGTCCACCAGGAGCAGCGGGCCGAAGAGCGCGGGGTGGCGTACGGCGGCGAGGGCGGCGGTGAAGGCGCCCATGGAGTGCCCGGCGAGTACCGGGCGGTCCGGGGCGAGCGCCGCCGCGAGCGCCGCGGCGTCGTCGGCGTGCGCGGCGATACCGTACGGCCCCGGCAGGTGCGCGCTGCCCGCGCGGCCCCGCAGGTCGGGGGCGAGGAGGGTGGCCCGGCCCGCGAGGTGGCGGGCCACCGCGCCCCAGGAGAGGCCGTTGGCGGTGATGCCGTGCAGGGCCAGCACCGTGGGTGCCTGCGGACGGGAGGCGGGCCAGCGCAGAACGGCGAGTTCTCCGCCCTCGACGGGGACCCGCAGTTCTTCGTGGGGCAGCGGGCCGGGTCCTGCGGGTGCGGCGGCGGACGCCGTTTCGGCGGTGGTCACGACAGATTCCTCTCCTTCGGGCCGACGTCGGCGCGGGCGTGGCCGGTGTGGCGTTCGGTGCCGGGGGCGGCGTCGGCACCCGCCCCCGGAGCCGTACTCTGCCGGACGGCGGGCCCGTCCGGGACCTCACCGGTGCCGGGCGTGCGGTCGGCGTCGGGCAAGCGGCCGGCGTCGCCGCCGTTGCCGGAGCTGGAACCGCGCCGGGCCGCGCGGGCGGCGCGGAGCCGGCCGGGCAGTGCCGCGAGGCCGCCGGGCAGGACGTTGACGACGATCACGAACAGCGCGCCGAGCAGGAACAGCGGCTGGCTGAGCGGCACCCGCAGCACCGCGGGCAGGTCGGCGACGGCCGCGGAGTTGGCCACGTCACCGAGGCGGTGGTCGGCCCACGTGTAGAGGACGCCGCCGAGCATCGGGCCCCAGCGGGTTCCGGAGCCGCCGAGGACGACCATGACCAGCAGGGAAAGGGTGAATTCGGAGCTGGTGGTCTGCGGGGTCGACCCGCCGGTCAGCAACAGGTGCACGATCCCGCCGAGAGCGGCCAGGCCGCCCGCCACGGTGAAGGCGACCAGCTTGAATCCGTACGGGCGCAGGCCCAGCACCTCGACCCGGCGTTCGTTCTCCTTGATGCCCTCCCAGACGCGGCCCGTCGGGGAATGGGTGGTCCAGTGCACGACGACGAGGGTGAGGCCGAGGAAGGCGAGGGTGATCCAGTACAGGTTGGCGGTGTTCTGGATGCCGACGAGCCCTGCGGGCAGGACGTCGGCGGCGACCGCGCGGCCCTCCTCGCCGCCCGTGAAACCGCCGGGGTCGCGGGAGACCACGATCGATCCGGCCTGGGCGAACGCCAGTGTCACCATGGAGAAGCCGATGCCGGTGACCCGCAGGCTGACCGAGCCGAGCAGCACGGACAGGACGAGGCCGAAGACCAGGCCGAGCACCGCGGAAAGGCCGAAGGAGAGCCCGGCCTCCTGCATCATCGTGTTGGTGGCGTAGCTCCCCGCCGCGAAGTACAGCGCGTGGCCGAAGGAGAGCAGCCCGGTGCGGCCGAGCAGCAGGTCATAGCCGGTGGCGAGGGCGCCGAACAGCAGGCAGAGGGCGAGGAGCTGAAGGCTGCCCGGGCTTCCGACCGGCCCGTCCAGCAGTCCGGGGACTTCGAAGGCGCTGTAGGGCAGGACGAAGAGCAGGGCGAAGAGCCCGGCGGGCCACCAGCGCAGCAGGCGGGCAAAAGGGCCTTGCGTGACGGTGATCGTGCTCATGCGAGCCTCCCGGTGAGACCGCGCGGGCGCACCAGCAGCAGGGCGGCGAGCAGCGCGACGACCGCGAGGTCGCCGAGGCCGGCGGTGGTGTAGTAGTTGGCGAACTGCTGGATGAGGCCGATGGCGACGGACGCGACGGCGGCGCCGGAAACCGAGCCCATGCCGCCGGTGACGACGACCACGAAGGCGAAGATCAGCAGTGAGGTGCCCTGACGGGGGTCGACCGACCCGAAGTACAGGCCGCCCAGCGCGCCGCCGAGTGCGGCGGCGGCACCCCCGATGGCGAAGACGAGGGTGAACGCCTTGCGGACGTCGATGCCGAGCGCCGTGACCATGGCCCGGTCCTCGACGCCCGCGCGGACGACCAGGCCGTGCCGGGTGCGGTCGAGGAAGAGTTTCAGGCCCGCCCAGACCAGCACGGCGGCGGCGATCAGGACCAGGCGGTTGGCGGGGACGTTCGCGCCGAGCACGCCGATGGTGTTTTTCAGGGCGTCGGGACCGGGGAAGGTCAGCGCGTCGGTGCCCCAGATGCCCGAGAGCAGTGCGGGGACGGCGAGCGAGACGCCGACCGTGGCGAGGACCTGTTCGCGCGGGCGGGTGTAGAGGGGGCGTACGACGACGAGTTCGAGCACGATCGCCGCGAGGGTCCCGACGAGGACGCCGAACACGACGGCCCACACGAAGGCGAAGCCGCCGGAACCCGCGCCGGGGAGGTTGCCGGAGGCGGCCCACCAGGTCGCGTAGGCGCCGATGGAGAGCAGCGCGCCGTGGGCGAAGTTGAGCACGTCCATCAGGCCGAAGATCAGCGACAGCCCGGAGGCGACGAGAAAGTACAGCGCACCCAGGCCGAGGCCGGTCAGGGTGAGCAGGACGACGGTGTCCATCAGGCGTCGGCCTCCGAACGGTCGGGCCGCACCGGTGCGGAAGCGGGCGCGGTGGATTGGGTGGCGGGCGCGCGGCCGACGCCGAGCAGGCGGCGGGTGGCCTCCGGGTCCTGGAGGAGGTCGGCGGCGGGCCCCTGGTGGGCGGTGCGGCCGTCCGCGAGCACCGTGAGTCGCGTGGCGAGCCGGCGCACCATGGCGAGGTTCTGCTCGACGAGCAGGACCGGCACGGCTTCGGCCGCGCGTTCCAGTACCTCGGTGACCTCGGTGACGACCTTCGGGGCGAGGCCCTTGGTCGGCTCGTCGGCGATGATCAGCCGGTTGCTGTTGAGCAGAGTGCGGCCGATGGCCACCATCTGCTGCTGGCCGCCGGAAAGCGTGCCCGCCAACTGCCTCGCACGGGTGCGGAGTTCGGGGAACAGTTCGTGGACGAGCGCGTAGTCCGCATCGCCGTCGGGGCGTTCGGCCAGCCGGAGGTTCTCCGCGACGGTCAGTCCGGCGAAGATCCCCCGGTCCTCGGGGGCGTAGCCGATGCCGCGGCGCACCAGGGTGTGCGTGGGCAGGTGCGCGGTCTCGTCGCCGTCGAGCAGCACGCTGCCGGTGCGCGGCACCAGGCCGAGCACCCCGCGCACGGTGGTGGTCTTGCCCGCGCCGTTGCGGCCGAGCAGGGCGGTGACTCCCCGGGACGCGACGTCGAGGTCGACGCCGTGCAGGATGTGCCGGCCGCCGATCAGCACCCGCAGGCCGCGGACGGAGAGCAGCGGGCCGGTGGCGGGCCGGTGGCCCCGGCCGGCGCTCACAGGGCCGCTCCCAGGTACGCCTGCTGCACGGTGGCGTCGGCGGTCACGGCTTCGGGGGTGTCCAGCGCGAGGAGACTGCCGTGGTGCATAACGGCGAGCCGGTCGGCCAGCCCCAGCAGGACGTCCATGTGGTGCTCCACCATGAGTACGGTGCGGCCCTCGTCGCGGTGCAGGCCGCGGATCAGTTCGGTCAGGGCGGGGATCTCCTCGGCGCTGACGCCCGCCATCGGTTCGTCGAGCAGCATCAGCCGGGGCTCGCCGACCAGCAGGACGGCGAGTTCCAGCTTCCGTTTCTCCCCGTGCGAGAGAGAGCCGGCGAGGGCGTCGGCGCGGTGCTCCAGACCGGTGCGGGCGAGGACGTCGTCGACCTGCGTCCGGTAGCGGGAGGCCCGCCGCCAGATCCGGTACGAACCGCCGCCCGCGGCCTGCGCGCCGAGCCGGACGTGCTCGGCGACGCTCATCGCGGGCCACAGGCTCGACGTCTGGAAGGTGCGGCCGAGCCCGCGCCGCGCCCGGGCGTGCGGGGCCTCGCCGGTGATGTCGGCGCCGTCCAGGACGACGTGGCCGGTGGTCGCCGGGACGAGGCCGCTGATCAGGTTGAACAGCGAGGTCTTACCGGCCCCGTTGGGGCCGATGAAGGCGAGGAACTCGCCCTCCCGGACGTCGAGGGTGACGTCGGTGAGGATGGTCGCGCCGCCGACGGTCCAGCCGACGGACTCCAGAGCGAGGACGGTGGCACCGGGCGCCTGGGCGCCCGGCCCGTCCCCGGCGTTCCGGGGTGTCGCGGTCATGGATCAGCCCGCCAGCGGCTTGACGGGAGGAACGACGTCGCCCATCGGAAGCTTCTTGATCAGCTCGGGGACCGCGGTGGCGCCGTTGCCCTTGAGCTTCGCCTGGAACATCGGCTGGAGCATGGCGTGGTCCTCGGCGCGGATCTGCTGCTCGCCCTTGACGCCTTCGAACGTCCAGCCCTCCAGGGCCTTCACCATGGCGTCCACGTCGTCGCCGCCCTCCTCGACCGCGCGCACGATCATCTGCGCGGCGCTGAAGCCGTCCGGGCTGAACAGGTCGGGGGTGCCGCCGGCCTTCTCGACCGAGGCGGTCATGGCTTTCTCGGCTTCGGTGCCCGCCGCTCCTGCGAAGTAGTGCGCGAGGAAGGTGATCTTCTCGCCGCCGGCGCCGAAGACGGGGTACGAGGCGGTGCCCGCGAGGCCGGTGGTGACGGTGGACGAGGCGAGGACGCCCTGCTGGTCGAGCGCCGTCCACAGCGCGGGCGCGGTGGCTCCGGCCCAGGCGACGAAGACCAGGTCGGGCCCGGCGGACTTGACCTGGCGGGCGAACGGGGTCAGGTCCGTGGCGCTCGGCGGTGCGAGCACCGACGACACCTGGGCGCCCTCTCCGCCGAGGACGGCCTTGACCGCGGCCACGTTGGCCTGGCCGAAGGTGGAGTCCTGGGCGAGGACGGTGACCTTCTTGCCCTTGGCGTCGCCGAGCATCGCGGCGGCGGTCAGGGTGTCCTGGTAGGACTGCCGCCCGGACCGGAAGGTGTACTTGTTGATGCCGGTGACGGCGTCCGTGGCGGCGGGGCCATCGATGAACAGCACCTTGTTCTGGGCGGCCAGCGGGGCCATCTGGAGGGCGATGCCGGAGTCGGTGCTGCCCGCGATGATCTTGGTGCCCTTGCCGATGAGGTCCTTGGCCGCGGCGACCGCCTTGGAGGCGTCGCCCGCGTCGTCGCGCTCGGTCACCTCGATGGTCCGGCCGCCGGCCTTGCCGGTGCCCTTGGTGGCGTACTCCAGTCCGGCCTTGAAGCCCTCGATGTACTGCTTTCCGTAGGCGGCCAGCGGACCGGTCTTGGAGTAGACGAGGCCGACGTCGACGGTCTTGGCCCCGCCGGAGTCCGACGTGTCGGAGCCGGCCGTGCCCGCCTGGGCGCAGCCCGACGCGAGGAGGGCGGACAGCGCGAGGGCGGACACGGCCGTGAGGGTTCTGGTGCGGCGGGGGTGGGCTGAGTTGACGGACATCGGCCGGCTCCTGGGGAGTGGGGGCCGCACCTGTTCTGTCCCGGTCGTGCTCCCTGGAGCGGGGCACTTCTGCGCGGACGGCGGTGGCGGCGCGGTTTTCTGACGGTTGGGACGGTAAAAGTTGCCCACCGGCGCCGACATGGTGCCGTGCACCGCACCTGTGGCCCCGCTCATGTGCCCGGCCCACATGGCGGCGCCGTCCGGGGGGCGGCGATCGTGTACGGCGGGCGGCCCGGGACACCGCGTTCCGCGCCGCCCGATCCCCGCCCGGCACCCGGGCCGGTTCTCTCTCCGACACGGCTTACCGGCGGGCCGCTCGCCCGCCGCGCCCCTCGCCGTTCCCCTGGCCCGGGCCCCCTCTCCCCCGTACGGAAGCAGGCACGAAGACATGAGCATGGACAAGGTGGTGGACTCCGCCGCTCGGGCGGTGGCCGGCATTCCGGACGGCGCGTTGCTCGCCGTCGGCGGCTTCGGCGTGTGCGGCATCCCCTCCGCGCTGATCGCCGCCCTCGTGGAGGCCGGTACCGGCAACCTGAGGGTCGTCTCCAACAACTGCGGCCTCGACGACTGGGGCCTCGGTCTCCTGCTGCGCGCAGGGCGCATCGTCCGGATGACGTCCTCGTACGTCGGGGAGAACAAGGAGTTCGCCCGTCAGTACCTCTCCGGGGAGCTGGAGGTGGAGCTCACCCCGCAGGGCACGCTGGCCGAACGGCTGCGCGCGGGCGGGTCGGGCATCCCCGCGTTCTTCACTCCCGCCGGTGTCGGCACACAGGTGGAGGAAGGCGGGCTGCCCTGGCGGTACGCCGTGGACGGCACGGTCGCGGTGGCCTCGCCGCCGAAGGAGGTACGGGAGTTCCGCGGCGGGCGCTATCTGCTGGAGGAGGCGATCACCGCCGACTTCGCCCTGGTGCGCGCCGCCGTGGCCGACCGTCACGGCAACTGCGTCTTCCACGCGGCCGCCGCGAACTTCAACCCGCTCGCGGCGATGGCCGGCCGCGTCACGCTGGTCGAGGCCGAGCGGATCGTGGAGCCGGGCGAACTGGACCCCGGCGCGGTGCATCTGCCGGGCGTCTTCGTGGATCACGTGGTCGCCGCCGACCCGGAGGACCGCCGCATCGAACGCCGCACGCTCCGCGCCGTGCGGGTACCCACCGCCCCCACCGGCCCTACCGTCACCGAGCCCGCCGCAGCGGCGGCGAAGGAGAACTGACGATGCCTCTCGACCGTGACCAGCTCGCCGCCCGGGCCGCCCGGGAACTCCTCGACGGACAGTACGTGAACCTGGGCATCGGCCTGCCCACGCTGATACCCGGCCACCTTCCGGAGGGCGTGCACGTGGTGCTGCACTCCGAGAACGGCATCCTCGGCGTCGGCCCGTACCCGGTCGCCGGGGAGGAGCATCCTGACCTGGTCAACGCGGGCAAGGAGACGGTGACCGTGCTGCCGGGCGCCGCCTACTTCGACTCGGCGCTCTCCTTCGGCATGATCCGCGCGGGCCGCATCGACGTCTCCGTGCTCGGCGGGATGCAGGTCTCCGCCCGGGGCGACCTGGCCAACTGGACCGTGCCCGGGAAGATGGTGAAGGGGATGGGCGGGGCGATGGACCTGGTGCACGGGGCCCGGCGCGTTCTGGTGGTGATGGAGCACACCGCGAAGGACGGCACTCCGAAGATCGTCGAGGAGCTGACCCTGCCCGCCACCGGGCGCGGAGTCGTCCACCGGATCATCACCGATCTGGCCGTCGTCGACGTGACCGAGGGCGGCCTGGTCCTCGTGGAGTGCGCCGAGGGTGTGAGCGAGGAGGAGGTCCGCGCAGCGACAAAGGCGCGGCTCCTCGCGCCGGCGAAGGCCTGACACCTCGCCGCCACGAGGCCCCCGAGCCCCCCGAGGGCGATACGGGCTGCCGGGGTCCCGGAGATTCGGCTACCAGGCGAAAAGGCACCGATCCACGGAAAATCATTTGCCCGGAACCGGTAAGAGAGGCAAACCTTACTGTTTGCCCTTCACCACTTCGGTAGCCCCGTCGCCGGTGGACTCCGTACTTCCGATTCTTGGGACTCCATGCAGATTCGTGATCTTCCGTACCAGGACCCCGGCGATCCTGACGTCCGTTCCGGCCCCCGCTTTCTCGTCTGGCTCGGCCGCAACCAGCTCAAGGGACAGCTCTTTTCGCTCTCCTGGGGTCTCTTCCACCAACTGGCCCTGGCCGGGCTGCCGCTGGCGGCCGGTCTCGCGGTGCAGGCGGTGATCGACCGTTCCGGCGGGCGGCTCGCCCTGTCCGGGGGCATGATCCTGCTGCTGGGCATCGGCATCGCGGTCGGCGACACCATGCTCCACCGCACCGCCGTCGCCAACTGGATCACCGCCGCCGCCCGGGTGCAGCAGCTCCTCGCCCGGCGGACCGCCGAACTCGGCTCGGCCCTGACGCGGCGGGTGGCGGCCGGTGAAGTGGTCGCGGTCTCCACAAGTGATGTCGAGAAGATCGGCTGGTTCATCGAGGCGCTCTCCCGGTTCGCCGCCTCGGCGGTCGCCCTCGTGCTGATCTGCGTCGGCCTGGTGCTGTATCTGCCGTCGCTCGGCTTCCTGGTGGCGCTCTCCGTACCCGTACTCGCGCTGGCGATGCTGCCGTTGCTGCCCCGGGCGACCCGGCGGGCCGACCTCCAGCGGGAGAAGGCGGGCAAGGCCACCGAGCTGGCGTCGGACACCGTCGCGGGGCTGCGGGTGCTGCGCGGCATCGGTGGGGAGGAACTCTTCCTCGGCCGCTACCGCCGCGCCTCCCAGGAGGTCCGCGGCGCGGCCGTGCACAGCGCCCGCATGTGGTCCCTGATCTCCGCCGTCCAGGTGCTGCTGCCCGGCCTGCTGCTGATCGCACTGGTCTGGCACGGAGCCGGGCTGGCCCGTGACGGGGAGATCGAGGTGGGGCAGCTGGTCACCGTGTTCAACTCCGCGATGCTGCTGCTGTATCCGCTGCGGACGGTGGAGGAGATCGCCATGGCCTACTCCTTCTCCCGTCCCTCCGCCCAACGCGCCGTCCGGGTGCTCTCGCTGCGCCGGGACGCGCGCCCGGCTGCCGACGGCACCGCGCGTACGGCCGGGGCCGCCGCAGAAGCGCTTCCTTCCGGCGATCTGTACGACCCGGTCACCGGTCTGCTCGCCTCCGCCGGACTCTTCACCGCCGTGGTCTGCGGGGACCCGGACGAGGCGGGACGGCTGGCCGAGCGGCTCGGCGGCCACGCCCCCGCCGAGGACGCGCGGGACGGGGCCGCGGTTGGAATCGCGGTGCCGTCCGTGCTGCTGGGCGGCAGCGCGCTGGACGAACTCCCGCTGGAGCGGGCGCGTACCGCCGTCCTGGTCCAGGACAAGGACCCGGTGCTGCTCTCCGGCACCCTGCGGGAGCTGCTCGACGTACCCGCGTCGGGAGCGGTGCGCGCCGAGGACGCGCTGTCGGCCGCCTACTGCGACGACGTGCTGGACGCGCTGGCCCAGGCGTCCGTCGACACCGACGGCGACCCGATGAAAACGCGCATCACCGAGCGCGGCCGTTCGCTCTCCGGGGGACAGCGGCAACGGCTGGCCTTGGCCCGCTCGCTGGTCACCGACCCGGAGGTGCTGGTCCTCGACGAGCCGACCTCGGCCGTGGACTCGCACACGGAGTCCAAGGTGGGCGCCGGAATCAGAGAACTGCGCCGGGGCCGCACCACGGTGGTGTTCTCCTCCTCGCCGCTGCTGCTGGACCTCGCCGACCGGGTCGCACTGGTCCGTGCCGGGACGGTCGTCGCGGCGGGGCCGCACCGCGAACTCCTGCTCACCGACCCGCTCTACCGATCGGTCGTCACCCGGGAGACCGAGGACGAGGCGACGGCAGCCGGACCGCCGGACCGCGCCGGGACGGACAGCGCCACCGATGAGCTGAACAGGCTCCGGGAAGCCGGAGAGATCGAGGAGAGGGCATGATCGGCCTCGCACCACCGCCGTACGACCCGGCCGCGCCGACGACCGCCACCACCCTGCCGGTGGGCTCCGCCGCCACCGTGCGGGAGTACGTCCGCGATCTGCTGCGGCGTCATCGCCGTGCGTTCGCCGTGCTCGTCGCCGCCAACGTGGTCGCGGTGGTCGCGTCCATCGTCGGCCCGTACCTGCTGGGCGGGCTGGTGGAGGACCTGGCGGACGGGGCCACCGACCTGCACCTGGGGCGGACGACCGCGATCTTCGCGGCGGCCCTGCTGATCCAGACGCTCTTCACCTGGACGATGCGGCTGCGCAGCGCGATGCTCGGCGAGGAGATGCTCGCCGACCTTCGCGAGGACTTCCTCGTCCGCGCGGTGGGACTGCCGCCCGGAGTGCTGGAGCGGGCGGGCACGGGCGACCTGCTCTCCCGGATCACCACGGACATCGACCGGCTGGCCAACGCCATGCGCGAGGCTGTTCCGCAGCTCGTCATCGGGGTGGTCTGGGCAGGTCTGCTGATCGGCGCGCTCACCGTGACGGCGCCGCCGCTGGCGCTCGCGGTCCTCGTCGCCCTGCCCCTGCTGCTCACCGGCTGCCGCTGGTACTTCAAGCGGGCGCCCTCGGCGTACCGCTCGGAGTCCGCGGGGTACGCCGCGGTGGCGGCGATGCTCGCGGAGACGGTGGACGCGGGGCGGACTGTCGAGGCCCACCGGCTCGGCGCGCGCCGGGTGGCGCTGTCGGAGCGGCGGGTCATGGAGTGGACCCGTTGGGAGCGGTACACGCTCTTCCTGCGCTCGGTGCTCTTCCCGGTCATCAACCTCACGTACGTGACGATCCTCGGCACCGTACTGATGCTGGGCGGCTGGTTCGTCCTGGAGGGATGGATGACCGTCGGACAGCTGACGACCGGGGCGCTGCTGGCGCAGATGCTGGTCGATCCCCTGGGGCTGGTGCTTCGCTGGTACGACGAGTTGCAGGTGGCCCAGGTGTCGCTGGCCCGACTGGTCGGGGTGCGCGACATCGAGCCGGACGCGGGTGACGAGTCGGTCAGTCCCGAGGGCCGGAAGGTGCGGGCCGAGGACGTGCGGTTCGGTTATCGCGCCGGGGTGGACGTGCTGCACGAGGTGACGCTGGACGTGGCCCCGGGCACGCGGCTCGCGCTGGTCGGTCCGTCCGGGGCGGGCAAGTCCACCCTGGGCCGGCTGCTGGCGGGCATCTACGCGCCGAGGACGGGTGAGGTGACGCTCGGCGGCGCGGAGCTGTCCCGGATGCCCGCGGAGCGGGTGCGCGAGCACGTCGCGCTCGTCAACCAGGAGCACCACGTGTTCGTCGGTTCGCTCCGCGACAACCTGCTGCTGGCGCGGACCGGCGCCGAGGACGCCGCACTGTGGGCGTCGCTCGCCGCGGTGGACGCGGACGGCTGGGCGAGGGCGCTTGCGGAGGGTCTGGACACCGCTGTGGGTTCGGGCGGCCTGGCTCTGACCCCGGCTCAGGCCCAGCAGATCGCGCTGGCGCGGCTGGTCCTGGCCGATCCGCACACCCTGGTGCTGGACGAGGCGACCTCGCTGCTGGACCCGCGTGCGGCCCGGCATCTGGAGCGGTCTCTGGCCCGGGTGCTCGAAGGCCGGACGGTGGTGGCCATCGCTCACCGGCTGCACACCGCGCACGACGCGGACGTGATCGCGGTCGTGGAGAAGGGCCGGATCAGCGAACTCGGCAGCCACGACGAGCTGGTCGCGGCGGACGGCGCCTACGCGGCGCTGTGGCGGTCCTGGCACGGGTGAGCCTCGCGGGGCTCCCCCTGGTCACCCTGGGGGAGCCCCGCCCGCCTCACGGCTCCGCCCGTCCTTGTGCTCAGCCGGTCTTCCGCCCCACCCCGCCTCACACGGCGCCGGCCGGTCGTGTGCGCGGGGAGTAACCCCGCGCACCCGCGGCGCGTCACCATCCGGAAATTCGCTCTTCCTACGGTGCTGTTACAGGGATCACCGCAGAGCGGCGGACGGTCCCGCCCGGTAAGGCACACACCGCGGGGTGGGGGTTCGGTGACATCTGGCTCGGACGACGGCAGCGTCCGTACGGTCTGTTCGTACTGCGGCGTGGGCTGCGGGATCGTGCTCGACCTGGTACGGGACCCGGCCGACGGGCGCCGCCGGGTGGCCAAGGCGTACGGGGACAAGTCGCACCCCGCCAACTCGGGGCGGCTGTGCACCAAGGGGGCGACCAGCGCCGACCTGATGGCGGCGCCCGGGCGGATGGGCAGGGCGCTGGTGC
Organism: Streptomyces sp. NPDC060198; assembly: GCF_042728415.1. Taxonomy (NCBI): domain Bacteria; kingdom Bacillati; phylum Actinomycetota; class Actinomycetes; order Kitasatosporales; family Streptomycetaceae; genus Streptomyces; species Streptomyces sp. NPDC060198. Next base: position 16,705 of record NZ_JBHWZJ010000034.1, read on the forward strand.
GCGCCGAGCGGGGCGCCGAGCCGGTGGAGACGGACGTCGACGAGGCCGTCGCCTCGGTCGCGGGCCGGCTGCGGGCGATCCTGGACGAGCACGGGCCGGACGCCCTGGCCTTCTACGTCTCCGGGCAGATGTCCCTGGAGGCGCAGTACCTGGCGAACAAGCTGGCCAAGGGGTTCGTCCGTACCAGCCGGATCGAGTCCAACTCGCGGCTGTGCATGGCGTCCGCGGGCACCGGATACAAGCTGTCGCTCGGCGCCGACGGCCCGCCCGGCTCGTACCAGGACTTCGACCGCGCGGACGCGTTCTTCGTCATCGGCGCCAACATGGCCGACTGCCACCCCATCCTCTTCCTGCGCATGATGGACCGGGTGAAGGCGTCCGGCGCCAAGCTGATCGTCGTGGACCCGCGTCGCAACGCCACCGCCGACAAGGCCGATCTCTTCCTGCGGATCAAGCCGGGCACCGATCTCGCCCTGCTGAACGGCCTGCTGCATCTGCTGGTCGAAGGCGGCCACACCGACGAGGAGTTCATCGCCGCCTTCACCGAGGGATGGGAGGAGATGCCCGCGTTCCTCGCCGAGTTCACGCCCGACCGGGTCGCGGAGATCACCGGGATCCCGGAGTCGGACATCCGGCTGGCCGCGCGGTGGATCGGCGAGGCCGGGGAGTGGATGAGCTGCTGGACCATGGGGCTGAACCAGTCGACCCACGGGACGTGGAACACCAACGCGCTGGTCAACCTGCACCTCGCCACCGGCGCGATCTGCCGCCCCGGCTCCGGCCCCTTCTCGCTGACCGGCCAGCCCAACGCCATGGGCGGCCGCGAGATGGGTTACATGGGTCCGGGTCTGCCCGGCCAGCGGTCCGTGCTGGTCGACGCCGAGCGGGCCTTCACCGAGAAGCTGTGGCGGATACCCGAGGGTTCGCTGCGTACCGAAACCGGGCGCGGCACGGTAGAGATGTTCGAGCAGCTGGCCGCCGGCGACATCAAGGCGTGCTGGATCATCTGCACCAACCCGGTCGCCTCGGTGGCCAATCGCAGGACGGTCATCGCCGGTCTGGAGGCGGCCGAACTCGTCATCACCCAGGACGTGTTCGCGGAGACGGAGACCAACGCCTACGCGGACGTGGTGCTGCCCGCGACGCTGTGGGCGGAGTCCGACGGGGTCATGGTCAACTCGGAGCGCAACCTCACCCTCGTCCAGGGGGTCGTCGATCCGCCCGGACAGGCCCTGCCCGACTGGGAGTTGATCGCCCGGGTGGCATGCGCGATGGGGTTCACCGAGGGGTTCACGTACGCCTCGGCCGAGGAGGTCTTCGAGGAGCTCAAGCAGGCGTGGAACCCGACGACCGGCTGGGACCTGCGCGGTGTGACGTACGACCGGCTGCGCGACACCCCGGTGCAGTGGCCGGCGCCGGCCGCCGACGGGCCGGACCGCAACCCGGTCCGCTATCTCAACGACGGTGTCAGCCAGACCTTGCTGGAGCGTGAGGACGCGACCCGCCCCCGTCTCGCGTTTCCCACCGCGAGCGGACGCGCCCGCTTCTTCGCCCGGCCGCATCTGCCGGCGGCCGAACTCCCCGACGACGACTTCCCGTTTCTGCTGAACACGGGCCGGCTGCAGCACCATTGGCACACGCTGACCAAGACCGGCAAGGTCGCCAAACTGACCAAGCTGAACCCCGGACCGTTCGTGGAGGTCCACCCCGAGGACGCGGGGCGGCTCGGCGTGGCGGCGGGCGATCACCTGGAGGTCACCTCCCGGCGCGGGCGTGCCGTCCTGCCCGTGGTGGTCACCGACCGGGTCCTGCCGGGCACCGCGTTCGCGCCCTTCCACTGGAACGACCTGTTCGGCGAGTACCTCAGCGTCAACGCCGTCACCAACGACGCCGTCGACCCCCTCTCCTTCCAGCCGGAGTTCAAGGTCTGCGCCGTCAACCTCGCCCGGACGGCCGCACCCGTCCCGGCGGGCCGCCCGAGCACCGAACCGGAGACCACACCCGTGCCCCTGCTCCCCGCGCCCGTGACCGTCCCCGCGGCCGCCGCCCCGGCCGGCTCCCCCGTCCTGGCGCTCGCCGCCCTGCTCGGCCTGCCCGAACTCGCTCCGCCTCCGCTCGCCGAGCCGGAGCGCCGCTATCTCTCCGGCTACCTCTCCGGGCTCGCCGCCGCCCCGCCGGCCACGGGCGTGCCCGTCCTGCCGCCGGACGCGCCCTTCGACACCGGCCACGCCCTCTGGGTCGACGGCGTCCTCGCGGGGATGTTCTCCCGCACTGCGGCACCGGCCGCCGCCGCGATGTCGGCGTCGGCGCTCGCCCAACCGGGCGAACCGGCCGGGGAAGCCGCCGTACCCGCTCGCCGTCTGGTCCTCCTGTGGGCCTCGCAGACCGGCAACGCCGAGGAGTTCGCCCGGGGCGCCGCCGCACACCTCGCCCGGGCGGGCCGCGCCCCCGAACTCCTGGCCATGGCGGAGGCGACGCCCGCGCACCTCACCCCCGGGACCGACGTACTCCTCGTCACCAGTACGTTCGGCGACGGTGAAGCCCCGGACAACGGCAGCGACTTCTGGCAGAGGCTGTCCGCGGAGGGAGCCGGCGGGCTGGTGGGGGTCAGGTACGCGGTCCTCGCGCTGGGTGATTCCTCCTACGACGACTTCTGCGGCCACGGGCGCCGGCTCGACGAGCGTTTCGCCGCCCTCGGCGCCACCCGCCTCGTCCCCCGCGCCGACTGCGAACCCGACTTCGGAGAGCGTGCCGAACAGTGGCTGGGCCAGGTACTCACCGCCCTGGACGGGACCGTGGCCGACGCCGGGCGTCCGGACCACGCGGCCCCGGCCCGGTCGGCGCCCGCCGCCGTACCCGCCACCCGGGCGGCCACGCCGCCCGCCGCCGTACCGGCCGGCTACACCAGGACGTCGCCGTTCGCCACCCTGCTCGTCGGCAACAGGCTGCTGAGCCTGCCCGGTTCGGGCAAGGAGGTGCGGCAGTTCGCCTTCGACACCCGTGACGGCGAACTCGCCTACGACGCGGGGGACGCACTCGGCGTGTGGCCGGCCAACAGCGCGGGGCTCACCGCCGAGTGGCTGGCGCTCACCGGCCTCGACCCCGACGAGCCGGTGGACCTGGGCGGCGGGCCACTCACGCTGGAGGAGGCGCTGCGCACCCGGCTGGACATCTCCCGTGTCAGCACCGGCCTGCTGCGGTTCCTGATGGAACGCACCGACAGTCACGAGCTGAAGCGGCTGCTGCGCCCCGACAACAAGGACGCGCTGGCCAAGTGGAGCTGGGGCCGGCAGGCGGCGGACGCGGTCGCCGAGTTCCCGGTCCGCGCGTCGGCGGCGGACTGGACGGGAGCGCTCAAGCGCCTCCAGCCCCGCCTGTACTCGATCTCCTCCAGTCCGCTGGCCCACCCGGGCGAGGTACGTCTCACCGTCTCGGTCGTCCGCTGGGCCAACCGGCTCGGCCGCGACCGCAAGGGCGTCTGCTCCACCTACCTCGCCGACCACGCCGACGACGGTCCCGTCCAGGTCTTCGTGCAGCGCTCCCCGCACTTCCGCCCGCCGGCGGACCCGTCCACCCCGATGATCATGGTCGGCCCCGGCACCGGGGTGGCCCCCTTCATCGGGTTCCTGGAGGAACGGCAGGCGCGCGGCCACTCGGGCCCCAACTGGCTCTTCTTCGGCGAACAGCGCCGGGCCACCGATTTCTACCACCGTCAGGACCTGGAGGCGTACCGGGCGTCGGGACACCTCGACCGCCTCGACCTCGCCTTCTCCCGCGACCAGCGCAACAAGGTGTACGTCCAGGACCGGATGCGCGAGCACGGCCCCCGCCTCTGGCAGTGGCTGAAGGACGGTGCCCACTTCTACGTGTGCGGCGACGCCGGCCGCATGGCCAAGGACGTCGACCGTGCTCTGCGGGACATCGTCGCCGCGCACGGCTCCATGGACGCCGACGAGGCCGCCGCCTACGTCAGGCGCCTGGCGGCGGACAAGCGCTACGTCCGTGACGTGTACTGACGGAACGCAGCGTGGCCGGTCGTTGGCCCGTTCGGGTAGCGCCCTGTTCCGGTGGCCCGTCCGGGCCTTTCGGCCCGATTCCCCGGGCCGGGAGGCGCGTTCAGGGGTCTGCGGTGAGGATGTGAGGTGACCCGCCCGGACTTCGGGGCAGGTGAGACACGACCGCGTAGCCTTGAGAAGGGACGCACACCGTGGCACCACCCAGGATTCTCGTCGTCGGCGCCGGCTTCGCCGGGGTCGAGTGCGTGCGCCGTCTGGAGCGTCGGCTCTCGCCGGGAGAAGCGCAGATCACGCTCGTCACGCCGTTCTCGTACCAGCTCTATCTGCCGCTCCTGCCGCAGGTCGCGTCCGGCGTGCTCACCCCCCAGTCGGTGGCCGTATCGCTGCGGCGCAGCAGCCGTCACCGCACCCGGATCGTGCCGGGCGGGGCGATCGGCGTGGACACCAAGGCGAAGATCTGCGTGATCCGCAAGATCACGGACGAGATCGTGAACGAGCCGTACGACTACATCGTGCTCGCGGCCGGAAGCGTGACCCGGACGTTCGACATCCCCGGTCTGCTGGACCATGCCCGGGGCATGAAGACGCTCGCCGAGGCCGCGTACGTCCGGGACCACGTCATCGAGCAGCTCGACGTCGCGGACGCCAGTCAGGACGAGGCGGAGCGCGCCTCGCGGCTCCAGTTCGTCGTGGTGGGCGGCGGTTACGCCGGGACCGAGACGGCGGCCTGTCTCCAGCGGCTGACGACCAACGCCGTGAAGCACTACCCGCGGCTGGACCCGAAGCTGATCAAGTGGCATCTGATCGACATCGCCCCCAAGCTCATGCCGGAGCTGGGCGACAAGCTGGGTGTCAGCGCCATGAAGATCCTGCGCAGGCGCGGTATCGAGGTGTCGCTGGGCGTGTCGATCGCGAAGGCGGACCGGGAGGAGGTCACCTTCACGGACGGCCGGGTGCTGCCCTGCCGCACCCTGATCTGGACGGCCGGTGTGGCCGCGAGCCCCCTGATCGCCACGCTGGGCGCGGAGACCGTACGCGGCCGGCTGGCGGTGAATCCGGAAATGGCGCTGCCGGGCGCGGACGGGGTGTTCGCGCTGGGGGACGCGGCGGCGGTGCCCGATCTCGCCAAGGGCGACGGGGCGGTCTGCCCGCCGACCGCGCAGCACGCGATGCGCCAGGGCCGGGTCGTGGCGGACAACGTCCTCGCCTCCCTGCGTGGCGGCACGCTCCAGCCGTACGTGCACAAGGACCTGGGCCTGGTCGTGGACCTCGGTGGCCGGGACGCGGTCTCCAAGCCGCTCGGCATCGAACTGCAGGGCATCCCGGCCCAGGCGGTGGCACGCGGCTACCACTGGTCGGCGCTGCGGACGAACGTCGCGAAGACCCGGGTGCTCACCAACTGGCTGCTGAACGCGGTGGCCGGTGACGACTTCGTCCGTACCGGTTTCCAGGCCCGCAAGCCGGCGACGCTGCGGGACTTCGAGTACACCGACGCCTATCTCAGCCCCGAGGAACTCCTCGCGCGCACGGAGTCCGCCGCGAAGCGGAAGTGACGCCGCGGGGCCGTACGTGCCGGAGGGCGCCGCCGGGAGACCAACCGGGCGGCGCCTTCCGGCGTGTGCGCCCCAGGTGTGAGCGGGTTTCTCAGGCAGGTGCTCAGGTCCCTGCGGAAAGCACGGTGGCGACGGTGTCGGCCTCCTGCGGACGCTTGTCCTCGCGGTAGCGCAGGACCCGGGCGAAGCGCAGGGTGACGCCGGCCGGATAGCGCGTGGAACGCTGGAGGCCGTCGTAGGCGATCTCCACGACGAGCTCCGGGCGGACGGTCACCACGTGCCCGTCGTCGCCGGTGGAGAGTGCGAGCAGGCGTTCGGTCTGCCAGTCGAGCAGCTGGTCGGTGAGCCCCTTGAAGGTCTTGCCGAGCATGACCGGCTCGCCGTCGGGGCCCAGTGCGCCGAGGTGCAGGTTGGAGAGCTTCCCGGTGCGGCGGCCGCTGCCCCATTCGACGGCCATTACCAGCAGGTCGAGGGTGTGCACGGGCTTGACCTTGAGCCAGGACGCGCCCCGGCGGCCCGCACTGTAGGGGGCGGCGAGGTCCTTGACGACGACGCCTTCGTGGCCGCGTTCCAGGGTCGCGGCGAAGAAGGCCTCGGCGGCGTCCCGCGACTTCGGGTCCGAGGGGCCGGCCACGAGGGTGCGGCGTACCCGCATGGGTTCGGGTACCAGCCGGGCGAGGGCCGCGTGCCGTTCGGTGAGCGGCCGGTCCAGGAGGTCCTCGTCGTCCACGAGCAGCACGTCGAAGAAGACCGGCACCACCGGGAGCTGGGCCGCCGCGCGCGCCACCTCACGGCGGGAGCCCACCCGCGCGGCGATCTCCTGGAAAGGGCGCGGCCGGCCGTCCGGGCCGAGCGCGATCACCTCGCCGTCGAGGACGAAGCGCTCACCGGGAAGGCCGGCGACGGCGGTCACCAGGTCGGGGAGCCGGTCGGTGATGTCGTCGAGGGTGCGGGTGAAGGCGCGTACACCGGTGTCGTCCCGGTGCACCTGTACGCGGATGCCGTCGAGCTTCTCCTCGACCGCGCAGCCGCCCAGCTTGTCGATCGCCTTGGCGACCGAGCCGGCGGTGTGCGCGAGCATCGGGTGGACGGGGCGTCCCACGGTGAGCCGGAATCGGGCGAGCGCCTCGGGGCCGTCCGCGAGCAGGGCGACCGCGACGTCCTTCAGTGAGCCGGCGAGCATGACGGCCCGGCGTACCTCGGGGCCCGGCGCGCCGGACGCGCGGGCGAGCGCGTCCACGGCGATGGCGTCCAGGGCGCCCTGGCGCAGCTCGCCCAGGAGCAGCGCGCGCAGGAAGTGCTGTTCGTCGGCGGTGGCCGCGCCCAGCAGGGCGCGCAGCCGCTCCGCTCGCGCGGCCCGGGAGCCGGGGCCGGTCAGCACTCCGATCGCGGTCAGCTCGGCATCGGTGTGCGCGACGGTGAGGGTGGGCGAGGCGGCGGGCGCGACCGGGTCGCCGAGGGAGGACCAGCCGATGCCGAGCCGCCCCTGGGGCAGCCGTCCGGCGAGGTACACGATGGCGACCGGTACGTCCTCGGGGGCCGCGTCCCGGAAGAGGTCGGCCAGCAGTTCGACCTTCCGCTTCCTGGCGGGGTCCCCGGCGACCTGGAGCGAGACCTGGGCGAGCCGGTTGAGCAGCATGCGCCCATGGTCCTACGGGGTCGCTCCGGCCGCCCGCAGAGGAGACCCGCCCCGGCCGGCGGCGGCCCGGTGTGCGGGGTCAGATGATGTTGAGGGCGCCCGCCGCGCCGATTCCTCCGAGCACCATGAACACGGGCATCAGCACCTTCAGCTCCACCCAGCTGCCGGCCCGGAACCGCATCGCCTTCGGCGGCCCCAGCGCGTACCAGCGCTTGCGTCCGAGCGGGATGGGCCAGAGGATCGGGCAGCCCGAGACGGTCAGGGCGTCCCCGATGTCGTGGACGAGGGCGCCGAGGACGATCGGCAGTCCGAGCCACATGTACTCCTGGCCGGGTGCGTCGAAGAACCAGTCCGAGCCGTTGCCGGGCTGGTCCAGCAGGCCGGCGAGGATCCAGGCGCTGGTCGCGCCGAGCAGCCACACCAGTACGTCGCTGGAAACGCGGGCGGCCCGCCAGAGCAGGCCTTCGACGGCGAGCACCAGGTGGACGAAGAGGATCGCGAGGACCGCCCAGCGCCCGCCGAGGATCGCGGCGCCAGAAGCCACGGCACCGGTGAGGACGGCCCACAGCCAGGTGTGGGTCAGGGTCCGGTGGCCGCCGTTGCGCCGGGGGTCGCCGGGGCCGCGGGTGGCCTTGTAGACGGCGTGCGAGAGCTTGTCGACGACCTCGCAGACCCCTTTGGACACCGGTCCGAAGGCCCGGGAGATGGTGGCCGACTTGTGGTCCAGGTCCGGGGCGAGGGCGGCGCCCGCCGTGATCAGCGCCCCGACTACCAGGACGGGCCAGGGCATGGTGTGACCCGCGGCGGCGGCAGCCGCCCCCACCCCGAGCCAGGCCGCCGCCCCGGACAGTGAGTGTGCCGGTCCCATCATGGTCTTTTCCGCCCCCAGAACTCGGTGCGGCCGACGCCGTTGCAGCGCGGCCGAGTTGAGTGAAGAGCGTACCGCCCGTGATCTTCGTACGGCCGCCCGGTTCCCTCATCGGGGCGGAAGGCAGGCAAGATGGGGGCGTGACCCTTATCGATCAGCTGCCCCCCACCGCAGACCCGGACGCTCTCTTCGAGGCTTTCTCCTCGTGGACCGAGAGTCAGGGAATCGTCCTCTACCCCGCTCAGGAGGAGGCGCTGATCGAGGTGGTCTCCGGGGCGAACGTCATCCTGTCCACGCCGACGGGCTCGGGCAAGAGCCTGGTCGCGGCCGGTGCGCACTTCACGGCGCTGGCGCAGGACAAGGTCACCTTCTACACCGCTCCGATCAAGGCGCTGGTCTCGGAGAAGTTCTTCGACCTGTGCAAGCTCTTCGGCACGGAGAACGTCGGAATGCTCACGGGCGACGCCTCGGTCAACGCCGACGCGCCCGTCATCTGCTGCACGGCGGAGGTGCTGGCCTCGATCGCGCTGCGCGACGGCAAGTACGCCGACATCGGCCAGGTCGTGATGGACGAGTTCCACTTCTACGCGGAGCCCGACCGCGGCTGGGCGTGGCAGATCCCGCTGCTGGAGCTCCCGCAGGCCCAGTTCGTCCTGATGTCGGCGACTCTCGGCGACGTCGCGATGTTCGAGAAGGACATCACCCGCCGCACCGGCAGGCCGACCTCCGTGGTGCGCTCGGCGACCCGCCCGGTGCCGCTCAGCTACGAGTACCGGCTCACCCCGATCACCGAGACGCTCACCGAGCTGCTGGACACCCGGCAGTCCCCCGTCTACATCGTGCACTTCACGCAGGCAGCCGCCGTGGAGCGGGCGCAGTCGCTGATGAGCATCAACATGTGCAGCAAGGAGGAGAAGGAGAAGATCGCCGATCTGATCGGCAACTTCCGCTTCACCACCAAGTTCGGCCAGAACCTCTCCCGGTACGTGCGGCACGGCATCGGGGTCCACCACGCCGGCATGCTGCCCAAGTACCGCCGCCTCGTGGAGAAACTCGCGCAGGCGGGTCTGCTGAAGGTGATCTGCGGTACGGACACGCTCGGCGTCGGGGTCAACGTCCCCATCCGCACCGTGCTGTTCACCGCGCTCACCAAGTACGACGGCACCCGGGTTCGGACGCTGCGGGCGCGCGAGTTCCACCAGATCGCGGGCCGCGCCGGGCGCGCAGGGTTCGACACGGCCGGGTTCGTGGTGGCGCAGGCTCCCGAGCACGTCATCGAGAACGAGAAGAACGTCAAGAAGGCGGGCGACGACCCGAAGAAGAAGCGCAAGGTCGTCCGCAAGAAGGCCCCCGAGGGCTTCGTGGCCTGGTCGGAGACGACCTTCGACAAGCTGATCCAGTCCGACCCGGAGCCGCTGACCTCGCGCTTCCGGGTCACGCACACCATGCTGCTCTCGGTGATCGCCCGTCCCGGCAACGCCTTCACGGCGATGCGCCACCTGCTGGAGGACAACCACGAGCCGCGCCGGGCGCAGTTGCGGCACATCCGGCGGGCCATCGCGATCTACCGCTCGCTGCTCGACGGCGGTGTGGTGGAGCAGCTCGCGGAGCCGGACGCCGAGGGTCGGATCGTCCGGCTGACCGTGGACCTCCAGCAGGACTTCGCGCTGAACCAGCCGCTGTCCACGTTCGCGCTCGCCGCGTTCGACCTGCTGGACGCCGAATCCCCTTCGTACGCACTGGACATGGTCTCCGTCGTCGAGTCGACGCTGGACGACCCGCGCCAGATCCTCGCCGCCCAGCAGAACAAGGCGCGCGGCGAGGCGGTCGGGCAGATGAAGGCGGACGGCGTCGAGTACGAGGAGCGCATGGAGCGGCTCCAGGAGGTCACGTACCCGAAGCCGCTGGGCGAACTGCTCTGGCACGCCTACGACGTGTACCGCAAGAGCCACCCGTGGGTCGGGGACCACCCGGTGTCGCCGAAGTCGGTGATCCGGGACATGTACGAACGCGCCATGACGTTCACGGAGTTCACCTCGAACTACGAGCTGGCCCGCACCGAGGGCATCGTGCTGCGCTACCTCGCGAGCGCGTACAAGGCGCTGGAGCACACGATCCCGGACGACATCAAGTCCGAGGACCTCCAGGACCTGATCGCCTGGCTGGGCGAGATGGTGCGCCAGGTGGACTCCAGCCTGCTGGACGAGTGGGAGCAGCTCGCCAACCCGGAGGTGGAGACCGCCGAGCAGGCGCAGGAGAAGGCCGACGAGGTCAAGCCGGTCACCGCGAACGCCCGCGCCTTCCGGGTGCTGGTGCGCAACGCGATGTTCCGCCGGGTCGAGCTGGCCGCGCTGGACCGGGTCCGCGACCTCGGCGAGCTGGACGCGGACTCCGGCTGGGACGAGGACGCCTGGGGCGAGGCGATGGACGCCTACTGGGACGAGTTCGACGAGCTGGGTACGGGCCCCGACGCGCGCGGCCCCAAGCTGCTGAAGATCGAGGAGGACCCGGCGCACGGTGTGTGGCGGGTGTGGCAGGCTTTCGCCGACCCGAACGGTGACCACGACTGGGGCATCCGCGCCGAAGTGGATCTCGCGGCCTCCGACGAAGAAGGCCACGCGGTCGTGCGTGTCACCGCGGTGGGTCAGCTGTGAGCCCGGTCGCGACGGTGACGGCGGGGCGGCGAGAGTGGAGAAGAAGCGCATGACGAACCCCGCCGAGCTCCTGGTCGGCCTCCTCGACCTGGAACGGATCGAGGTCAACATCTTCCGCGGCCGGAGCCCCGAGGAGTCCCTCCAGCGGGTCTTCGGCGGTCAGGTCGCGGGCCAGGCGCTGGTCGCCGCGGGCCGGACCACCGACGGTGACCGGCCGGTGCACTCGCTGCACGCCTACTTCCTGCGTCCCGGGCGGCCGGGTGTGCCGATCGTGTACCAGGTCGAGCGGGTGCGCGACGGGCGCTCCTTCACCACACGTCGGGTCACGGCGGTGCAGGAGGGCCGGACGATCTTCAACCTGACGGCCTCCTTCCACCGGCCCGAGGAGGCGGCCTTCGAGCACCAGTTGCCGCCCGCCCGGATCGTCCCCGACCCCGAGGAGCTGCCCACGGTCGCCGACGAGGTGCGCGAGCACCTGGGCGGACTGCCCGAGGCGCTGGAGCGGATGGCCCGCCGCCAGCCGTTCGACATCCGGTACGTGGACCGGCTGCGCTGGACCCGCGAGGAGGTCACCGGGGCGGAGCCGCGCAGCGCGGTGTGGATGCGCGCGGTCGGCCCGCTGGGTGACGACCCGCTGGTGCACACCTGCGCGCTGACGTACGCGAGCGACATGACGCTGCTGGACGCCGTCCGCCTCCCGGTGGAGCCGCTGTGGGGGCCGCGCGGCTTCGACATGGCCTCCCTCGACCACGCCATGTGGTTCCACCGCCCCTTCCGGGCCGACGAGTGGTTCCTGTACGACCAGGAGTCGCCGATCGCCACGGGCGGCCGGGGTCTGGCGCGCGGCCGGATCTACGACCGGGAGGGCAATCTGCTGGTCTCGGTGGTGCAGGAAGGGCTGTTCCGACGCCTGGGGGCGTAGGGCCCGCCGCCCTGACGGGGTGGCGCATCGGGCGGTGCGCGCACCGAGGTTGACGCTCCATCAGGAAATCACCTCATCGGGGCACGTCTCACTCGCGTGCGCACCAGGACCACACGGATGGGCGACTGTGCTCGGCCCCCGGCCGGACCAAGATCGATCGCATGAGATCCTCCTTGATCCGTCGCGCCTGCGCCGCCTCGCTGATGCTGGCGGCTGCCGTGGCCCCCGCCGTGGCGGCGCAGTCGGACGCCACCCCCGTGCAGGCCGCCGCCCGTCCCGCCGCCGCACCGCCCGCAGGGGCGTACGCCCGGCTGCTGGGCGAGAAGATCGTCCCGCGCGGGCTCTCCTTCGAGAACACCACGGTGGGTGGGCTGTCCGGCATCGACCGGAACCCGTGCACCGGCGAGTACGTCCTCATCAGCGACGACCGCTCGTACCTGCAGCCCGCCCGCTTCTACACCGCGGCGATCGAGGTGGACGGGGCCGGGGTCCACTCCGTCGACTTCACCTCGACCCACCCGTTCCTGCAGCCGGACGGTTCGGTGTATCCGCCGGCGAGCATCAACGACGGCAAGGCCGTCGACCCCGAGGAGATCCGGGTCGACCCGCGCACCTGCCGCTACTGGTGGGCGCAGGAGGGCGACCGTCCCACGTCCGCCACCGCCCCGGTGATCCAGCCGTCGATCCAGTTCGCCTCCCCCGCCGGGGCGTACCTGGGACAACTGCGACTGCCGCCCAACTACGTGATCACCCTGGACGACCGTGGTCTGCGGCGGAACAAGGCGGTGGAGGCGATCACCTTCGGATCCGGGGACCGCGTGCTCACCAGCGCCGTCGAGGGTCCGCTGCTCCAGGACGGCCCGGAGCCCGACCTGGAGAACGGTGCGCTGGTCCGCGTCACCCAGCAGAGCCGGGCGGGGGACGTGCTCGCGCAGTACGCCTACCCCATCGAGAAGATCTTCGCCGCCTCCGACCCCACCAGCCCGTGGCCCCCGGACACCGGCGTCCCGTCGATCCTCGCCTTCCCCGACGACCCGGACCGCTACCTGGTGCTCGAACGCTCCTGGGTGGCCGGATCGGACTACAAGATCCGCCTCTACGACGCCACCACCCGAGGCGCGACCGACGTCCGGCGCGTCGACTCGCTGACCGGGCGGAGAGTCGTGCCGATGCGCAAGAAGCTGGTCGCGGACTTCGACGACCTGGACCTGTCCACGGTCGACAACACCGAGGGCATGACCTGGGGGCCGGTCCTGCGGGGTGGTGAGCGGACCCTGGTGCTGGTCAGTGACGACAACTTCGCCGACGACGCGGTCACCCAGATCGTCGCTCTCGGCATCCGCGTGCGCTGAGAGCCCCGCACCCACCCGCCGGGAAGCCGGTTGGCCCCGACCGGATGAGAAGGGCGGTCCTGGTGCCCCCGGCCCCGGAACGGCCCTTCTCACGTCTCCGGCCCACACGCCCTCTCCCCGCGGACGGCTTCCACGCGGGCCGTCCCGGGGGCGGCGGATCAGCGGATCAGCGGGTCAGCGGGTCGGGTCAGCGGGTCAGCGGGTCAGCGGGTCAGCGGCCATCCTCCGCGCCCGGCCATGTCCAGTACCAGCGCGGCGATGTTCCACGCGTCGTCGTCGCCCCGGTGGTGACGGCCCTCCAGCGGAAGCCCGGCGATCTCCAGCGCCTGCGCCATGCCAGGTCTCCGCCGCAGCCCCCGGTCCTCGGTGAACGCGGCCTTCGCGTTGGTGTGGCGGTGGCCGAAGGGGTACGGGACTCCGGACGCACGAGACTGGCCGAGGAACATCTTGCGGTCGTAGTCGCCCCAACTCGCCCAGGGCCGCGTCCCGCTGCGGTGATCGGCCGTCAACAGGCGGCACGCCTCGGCGAAGGAGACCCCCGCGTCGACCTCCGCCTGGGTGAGGCCGGTGAGTTCGGTACAGAACGCCGAGAGGACCGAGCGCCGCGGTCTCACCAGCACCCGGTGCTTGGCCAGCCGCTCGCCCGCCCGCAGGTCCACGACGGTGAGGCCGATCTCGACGATCTCGCTCACCTGCCCGGCCGGGGCCTCCCCCTCCCAGCATGTCGACTCGACATCCACCACGTTGAGCAGCCCGTCCCCGAAGTCCATGGCGCGAGATTACGGGCGCCGACGACACGCGTACATCCGGTTCCGGACCGGAACGGCCGCGACGGCGCTCCCCAGGACGGCTCACAGCCCCGGCAAGGGCTCCTGGTCGGCGTCCCGGCGGCGGGCGCGGGTGTCCGGCGGCGCGGGGTGGAGCTTCGCGTCGCAGGTGGGGCCGAGGCCGCTCCGACGGGAGCCCGTGCCGGTGAGCGGGCGTCCGCAGAGGCGGCAGCGGACGAGCGGGCGTTCCGGGCCGCTGTCCCGGCCCGCTTCCGGACCGGCCGGTGCCGGGGCCGGTGTCGTGCCGGGGAAGAGGTCGTCGGATGACTCCATGACGGGGATTCTTCCAGGACCCGCTGACATCCGGCCCGCGACTCCGGCCGGGGACGCCGGCCGGATTGCCGACGCCGCGCCGGATTGCCGACCCAGGGGCGTACGGCCTTACTGGAGGAACCCGCGCGCCGGAAGGCGCGCCCGGCGCACCAGCGGGGTCACGGAAGCGAGAGGTACGCGATGGACTTGATCCACCTCCGCGCGGTGAGCCCACCCGGCCTGACCGACCGGGTCGTCGCACTGCTGGCAGACGATCCGAGCGTCCTCAATCTGATCGTGCAGCCGGGGGCGGCCCGGAACCCGGACGGCGACGCGATCGCCTGCGACATTCTGACCGGGGGCGCCAACGAGGTGCTCCGCGAACTGCGGGACATCCGTCTGGACCAGTTCGGGTCCATCGTCGTCGAACCGGTGGACATGGCGTTCTCGGGGCGGGCCGAGGAAGGCGGGCGCGAGGAACTCGGCTCGCCGGCGCGAGCCCCGGTCTGGGAACAGGTGGAGGCCCGCATCCGCGCCGAGGCCAGGTATCCGCCGAGCTTCTACCTGTACCTGGTCGTAGCCGGTCTGATCGGCTCGGTGGGAATCGTCACCAACTCGCAGATCCTGATCGTGGGGGCCATGGTCGTCGGCCCCGAGTACGGGGCGATCGTCAGCATCGCGCTGGGTATCGACCGGGGCGACCGCGCCACGGTCCGAAGGGGTCTGAAGGCGCTCGGCGCCGGGCTGACGCTGACCGTGGCGGTCACCTTCCTCTTCAGCCTGATGATCCGGGGCTTCGGGTTCCAGTCGCAGGCGTTCGAAGCCGGGCTGCGTCCGGTGGCCGACCTGATCAACACGCCCAACTTCTTCTCGGTGGCGGTCGCGACGCTGGCGGGTGTCGTCGGCATCGTGTCGCTCACCGAGGCGCGGACGAGCGCGCTGCTCGGGGTGTTCATCTCGGTCACGACCATTCCGGCAGCCGCCGCCATCGCCGTCTCCGTCGCCTTCAGCAGCTGGCAGGAGGCCTGGGGGTCGCTGATCCAGCTCCTGGTGAACATCGTGGTCCTGATCCTCGTCGGCACCGGCACCCTGCGGTGGCAGCGCGCGATCTGGAGGCGGGTGGCCGAGCGGCGCGAAGGACGCGTCACGGACGCCGGGCACGGTTGACCTCGCCGGCACCCGCGCCTCGGACCGGCCCCGGCGCCCGCGTCTCGGAGGTGCCGGACCGGGCGGTACCGGGGATCATCGAAGGGGCGGCCCGGCACCACCGCGCGCCCCGCTCGTCGGCTTCACGCGCCCGGGGCAGCACGCGCACCACGACTCGGGGAAGTCAGGAGAGCCGTCATGCCCCAGGACCGCCGTCCCGCGTCGCGCACCACCCCACGCGCCACCCCCGCCGAACGTGCCGCCGCGGGCAGAGCCGTCCGCAGGAGGGTTCCCCGGTCGGCCCACGCGGTCTTCGAGCCCACCGCGCGCCGGTTCGATCCGCTGACGGTCCTGGAGACGCAGTCCGCCGCGCGCGTGCCGGAACTGGTCCCCCTCCGGTACGGCCGGATGACCGAATCGCCGTTCCGTTTCTACCGGGGCGCCGCCGCGATCATGGCGGCGGACCTGGCCGGTACGCCGGACTCCGGGATCACCACGCAGCTGTGCGGTGACGCGCATCTGCTGAACTTCCGGCTGCTGGCCTCGCCGGAACGCAATCTCGTCTTCGACATCAACGACTTCGACGAGACGCTGCCCGGCCCGTGGGAGTGGGACGTGAAACGGCTCGCGGCCAGCCTCGTCATCGCCGCGCGTGCGAACGGGTTCTCGGACCGTGAGCGGGCGCGCGTCGTGCGGGCGTCGGTGCGGTCGTACCGGGAGTCGATGGCCGAGTACGCCCGGATGGGCAATCTGGAGGTCTGGTACGCGCGGATCGACGAGGCGCGGCTGCGGGCCGTCGCGGCGGTGCAACTCGCCGAGCGGGGGCGCAAGAACCTCGACCGCGTCCTGTCGAAGGCCCGTACCCGGGACAGCCGGCAGGCTCTCGGGAAACTCACCGAGTGGTCGGGCGGCCGACGGCGGATCATGTCGGACCCGCCCTTGGTGGTACCACTCACCGAGCTGGTGCCGGACGCGGAGCGCATCGAGACCGAGGAGCGGTTCCGGCTCCTCCTGCGGCGCTACGGCCGCAGCCTCCCCTCGGACCGCCGGGCGCTGCTCTCCGGCTTCCGGCTGGCGGACGTGGCGCGCAAGGTGGTCGGTGTGGGGAGTGTCGGCACGCGCTGCTGGATTCTGCTCCTGCTCGGCCGGGACGACGACGATCCGCTCTTCCTCCAGGCCAAGGAGGCCGACACCTCGGTGCTCGCCGACCACGTCGGTACGAGCCACTACCGCAACCAGGGCGAGCGCGTCGTGGCGGGACAACGGCTGATGCAGGCGACGAGCGACATCTTCCTCGGCTGGGAACGGGCGGAGGGGTTCGACGGCAGGCGCCGCGACTTCTACATCCGCCAGCTGCGCGACTGGAAGGGGATCGCCGAGCCGGAGCGGATGGTGCCGCAGGGGCTGACGCTGTTCGGAGAGGTCTGCGGGGCGACCCTGGCCCGCGCGCACGCCAGGTCGGGCGACCGGATCGCCATCTCGGGGTACTTGGGGAAGGGCGACGCCTTCGACCGGGCCCTCGGCGTCTTCGCGGAAGGCTACGCGGACCGCAACGAGCGGGACCACGAGGCGCTCGTGGCGGCGGTCCGCGCGGGTCGGCTGCCCGCCTCGGATCCTTCGGGGACCCGGTGAGTACCCGTGTTCCGGTCCGCTCCGGAACACGGGTGTGCCCCGGCGGCCGACCGGCCTCCGGGGCACACCCACCCGCCGACCGTCCTCAGGGGGTTCGCTCGGTGCGCGCGCACAGGGCCCAGATCACGAAGATGTTGATGGCGATGAGGATGATCGACCAGAACGGGTAGTACGGCAGCCAGAGGAAGTTGGCGAGCGCGCCGAGACCCGCCAGCACCACACCGACGAGCCGGGCCCACAACGCGCCGGTGAACAGAGCGCATCCGGCCAGGACGATGACGATGCCCAGGATGAGATGGATCCAGCCCCAGCCGGTGAGGTCCCACTGGAAGATGTAGTTGCGGGTGGTGACGAACACGTCGTCCTTGGCGATGGCGGCGATGCCTTCGAAGATCGCCATCGCTCCGCCGAAAATCATCAGAACGCCCGCGAACGCCGTCCATCCGGACTGGAACGCGGTGGTCTTCCCGGTGGTTCTGGCCATGGCCGGCCTCCTTGCGGTACCCGAAGCCCCTGAGCGGCCCGAGCGGCGGACCGGCGACGGTGCCCTTCTGCAAGCCTGGCACGCCGTCATCCGATCGGCATACGGACGGGATAAAGGGCATGAGGGCGCCGCGCTCAATCCCGCTTACGGGATATCCTCCCGAATATGAGAGACGATATCGAGGCGGAGACCTCCGACAGCCGGCTGGCCGCCCGGCTCGCGTCTCTGCGGGCCGAGCACGGCTGGTCACTGGACGAGCTGTCCGGCCTGACCGGCCTGAGCCGCTCCACCCTGTCGCGGGTGGAGCGGGGCGAGCTGAGCCCGACCGCGGCTTCGCTGGGCCGGCTGTGCACGGCGTACGGACGGACGATGTCGCGCTTGTTGACGGAGATCGAGTCCGAGCCGCCCCTCCGCGTCCCCGCCGGGTCGCAGCAGGTCTGGTACGACACGTCCGTCGGCTTCACCCGCCGATCGGTCTCGCCGCCGCACCCGGGCCTGCGCGGCGAGGTGGTCGAGTGCACTCTCGACCCCGGATCGGCGGTCTCCTACGAAAACCCTCCGGTGCCCGGCGTGGAACAGCACCTGTGGGTACTGGAGGGGGTGGCGGAGATCGCCGTCGACGGGACCACGCACTCCCTGGGCACTGGTGACTGCCTGCGTTTCCGTCTGGACGGACCCTCCCGTTTCCACTGCCCGGGTCCGGAGCGGACCCGCTACGTCCTGATGATCGTGATGCCGTGAAAGGAACCCTTCCCATGACCGAGATCGTCTCCGTGTCGGGCCCGGAACTCGTCACGTACGCCGACGAACTGGCCGCCCTCCTGGTGGACACCGTGCAGGACGGCGCGTCGGTCGGCTTCCTCGACCCGCTCGACCGGGGCGCCGCCGCCCACTGGTGGCGGGAGCGCGCCGGGGCCGTGGAGGCGGGCCGGTTGCGCGTCTGGATCGCCCGGGACGGCGAACGCGTGGCAGGCACCATCAGCCTCGTACCGGCCTTGCTGCCGAACGCCCTCCACCGCGCCGAGGTCGCGAAGCTGATGGTCCGCCCCTCCTGCCGGAGCCGCGGGCTGGGCCGGGCGTTGCTTGCGGCCGTGGAGGAGTGGGCGGCCTCGTCGGGCCTGTCCCTGCTCGTCCTGGACACCGAGACGGGGAGCGCGGCCGAGCGGTTGTACCGGGCGGCGGGCTGGACGGAGTGCGGCTCGGTGCCGAAGTACGCACTGGACCCGGCGGGGGCGCTCCGGGGCACGACCTACTACTACCGGGCCCTCGACAAGCCCGAGGCGCCCGCGGCTCCGGACGTCCCCGGGGCGACAATGGACGGCGACGCCCCCTGACCGGGCGGCACTTCCGACGCGAGGAGTTACCGATGACTCTGCACGACATCCCCCTGCACACCCTGACCGGCGAGCCGACGACGCTCGGCGCCTGGAGCGGCAAGGCGGTGCTGCTGGTGAACGTCGCGTCCAAGTGCGGCCTCACGCCCCAGTACGAAGGGCTGGAGCGCCTGCAGAAGGCCTACGGCGAGCGGGGTTTCACCGTTCTGGGTGTGCCGTGCAACCAGTTCGCCGGGCAGGAGCCGGGCACCGCCGAGGAGATCCAGTCCTTCTGCTCGACGACGTACGGGGTCAGCTTCCCGCTGCTGGGGAAGACCGACGTGAACGGCGAGGACCGGCACCCGCTCTACACGGAGCTGACGAAGCTCGCGGACGCCGACGGCGAGGCCGGGGACGTCCAGTGGAACTTCGAGAAGTTCCTGATCTCCCCCGCCGGTGAGCCGGTCGCCCGCATCCGCCCGCGCACCGAACCGGAGGCGCCGGAGGTCGTGGCCGCCATCGAGGCGCAGCTG
>NZ_JBHWZJ010000035.1:0-35607 GCF_042728415.1 Streptomyces sp. NPDC060198
CGTCCGGCCCGTGCGCCACCGGTGAGGGGCACGGCCGTCGCGTCGTTGCGCCGACGGGTCAGCGCGTGGAGCCGGCGCGACGACGGTGCGCGGCGACCAGCAGGACGCCTCCGGCGGCCAGCGCCGCGACTCCGCCGCCGAACGCGAGGCTCGTACCGGGATCCGAACCGGTGGAGGCGAGCGGGCCGCCGCCCTGCGCCGTCACGATCCCGTTGCCGTCCGAACCGCCGGAAGCGGAAGCGGTGCCCGAAGCGGCGGCGGCGCTGCCACTGCTCGTGGCGTTGCCGTCGAAAGCCGGCTCGACCGTGCCGCCGCCGGTGGACACCGTGCCGGAGCCCGAAGTCCCGCCGGTCTGGGCGGTGCTGCCCGTGGCGGCCCCGCCGTCGGTTCCGGTCGATCCGTCGGTGCCGCCGTCGCCCGCCTGGGCGGCGTCCTTCTCGTCCTGCTCGCGGGCCTCGTACTGGCCCGACTCCAGGAACGCCACGCGGTCCTCCGGCGTGCCCTTCAGCGCCGCTTCGCCGGCCTCCCTGACGTGGGGTCCGCCCATCTGGACGATCCGGGCGACCAGCACCTTGTTGTCCGTGTCGCGGGCCACGTGCTGACCCGTCTCCAGGAAGGCGGCACGGTCCTCGGGCGTGCCATCGAGCGCCGCCTTGCCCGCCTCCCGCACGTGAGGGCCGCCGGTGCTGATGAGCTGGGCGACGAGGACACGGTTGTCCTCGTCGCGGGCCTCGTACTGGCCGGTCTCCAGGAAGGCGACACGGTCCTCGGGCGTGCCCTCGAGCGCCTTGCCGCCCTGCCGCTTCACCTCGGGGCCGCCGACGCCGATGATGCGCGCGACGGCGATGCGGTTGTCCTGGTCCCGGGCGGTGTACTGGCCGGTCGTCAGGAACGCGCGCATGGCGTCCGCGCCCCCGTCGATGGCCGCGCTGCCCTGCTCGGCCACCACGGAGCCCTTTCCGGCCGCGGCGATGAGGCGAAGGATCTCGATCCGGTCGTTCTCCTCCTGGTCCTCACCCTCCGAGGACGAGGACGACGGTGAGGTGTCCGTGGCCGAAGCCGTGGCGCGGTCGCCCGTGCCGGCCGCCGACGCGGGGGACGACAGCAGGAAGGCGGGCGCGACGGCGGCTGCGGCGAGCAGGGTGCCGACTCTGGACATCTTCAAGAAGAGCTCTCACTTCACCCGGGGAATCATCGTGTACGCGAGGTGAGTGTAGTGCGCACGACTGACAAGAGCCCACGGCAATCCGCTGGTTGAGCCCTCCCACGCGGTTTGACGCTGGCCGGGCGAGGCCCCGGGGCGGTCGCGGCGCGGACCGCACGGATTCGTCGCGAGGTACCGCGGGGAGCAGGTACGAGACCGGCCCCGGAACACGCGCCGCATGCGGGGCCGGGCCGCCGTGCGGGCGCGCCGACGCCTTGTCCGGGACGGCCCGCCGGGCGGGCACACCGGCCGGAACCTCCGTATAAAGGCCTGAGAGCGGCACGTGGGGCGGAGGCGGACGAGCATCGCGGCGGACGAGGAGGGCCATGCACCGGACCGAGTACGGCCCGCACGGTGCGCGGGAGGACCACGGGCCGGTCCGTTACGGCCCGCCCGTTCCCGAGCCGGGGCTCCCCGTCCTGCCCGAGCTCGTCGGCGTGCTGGCCGCCGCGGCCGGGGACACCCGGCCGGAACCCCCGGGTGGCGGAACGGTTCTCCGGGAGGCGGCCTGCGCCTACTGGGCCCGGCGGGGACTCGGCGGCGGACCGGCGGACGTCGCCGCCGCCCCGGGCACCCAGGCGCTGCTGCTGGGGCTCATCGCCGCGCACGGCGGCGACGTCCTCATGCCCCGGCCCTGCCCGGCGGCCTGGATTCCGCAGGCCCGGCTGCTCGGCCGGCCCGCCTATCACGTGCCGACCCCCGCCGAATGCGGCGGCGTGCCCGACCCCTACGCCCTGCTGGAGACCGTCCGCCGGGTACGCGCCGAGGGCGGCCGCCCCCGGCTGCTGGTGCTCTCGGTGGCCGACGACCCCACCGCCACCGTCGCGCCGCCCGAACTCGTCCGCGAGGCGTGCGAGGCGGCCGTCGCCGAGGGCCTCCACATCATCAGCGACGAGACCTGGCGCGACACCCTGCACCGCCCGCACGACACCGTGCTGCTCAGCCCCGCGGAGATGTGCCCCGACGACGTCACCGTCCTCACCGACCTGGCGGGCGCGCTCGCCCCGGCGGCCTGGCCCGTCGCGGTGGCACGCTTTCCCGCCACCCGTCGGGGTGCCGTGCTCCGCGCCCGTACCCTCGACGTCCTCACCGCGCTGGGCGCCCTCGTCACGACGCCGGTCGCCCGGGCCGCCGCGCACGCCCTGCGGGAGCCGGACGCGGTCACCCGCCGTATCCGGCAGGCCGCACGGCTCCAGGCGCAAGTCGCCGCCGCCGCCCACCGTGCCGTACTGGCGACCGGGGCACTGGCGAGACCCCCGCAGGCGGGCCGGCACCTCTACGCCGACCTCGGGCCGCTGCGCACCCGGCTGGCCGAGCGCGGGGTGACGGACTCCATGGAGCTGGAGGAGTACCTCACCGAACGGCTGGGCGCCCCGACTCCGGGCGGGCACCGGTTCGGGGACGAGCTGGGGGCACTGCGGGCACGACTGGGGACCGGCGGCCTGGTGGGAGCGACCCCGGACCAGCGGGCCGCGTCCCTCACGGCGGCGGCGCCGCTGGAATTGCCGCACGTCGGATACGCGCTGAGCATGTTCGCAGCGGCTTTCGACGAACTCCGGTGACGGGAGACTCCGCGATGACCGAACAGACCGGGCCTGTCCGTACCGAGGCGGACCGGGAGCCCCGAGGAGAACCGGGCGCGCGGACCGGGAGCCCGCCCGCCGGGGAGCGTGTCTGGCCGAAGACCTTCGCCGACCGGCTCACCGCGCCCCTGCCGGGAATCAGGGCCATGACCCGGCTGGTCCGCGAACGCTCGCTGCGCCCGGACGCCGCAGGTCTCAGGGGTGTCCACCTGCTGCCGTTCGATCCGGCGCCGCTGCCCTTGCCCGGCCAGGACGCGGTCACCTGGGCCGGGCACGCCAGCTGGATCGTGCGCATCGGAGGGCTGAACGTCCTCACCGACCCCGTCTGGTCCCGGCGCATCCTCGGCACCCCGGCCCGGATCACCCCGGTGGGCGTGGCGTGGGAGGACCTCCCGTCCGTGGACGCGGTCGTCGTCAGCCACAACCACTTCGACCACCTGGACGCCCCGACGATCCGCAGACTCCCGCGCGACACGCCGGTGTTCGTGCCCGCAGGGCTCGCCCGGTGGTTCAGGCGGCGCAAGTTCACCCGGGTCACCGAACTCGACTGGTGGGAGACGGCCGAACTGCGGGGCGTAAGCTTCGCGTTCGTCCCCGCGCACCACTGGTCGCGACGGACCCTCCTCGACACCTGCCGGTCGCTCTGGGGCGGCTGGGTCCTCACCGACACGACGAACGCCCCGGGGTCGCCGGGGCGCAAGGTCTACTTCGCCGGGGACACCGGGTACGGCCACTGGTTCCGGGAAATCGGCCGCCACCACCCGGGCATCGACCTGGCGTTGCTGCCGATCGGCGCGTACGCGCCCCGGTGGTGGCTCGCCGACGTGCACACCGACCCCGAGGAGGCGGTGCGGGCGTACGAGGACCTCGGCGCCAAGGCCATGGCGCCGATGCACTGGGCGACGTTCCTGCTCTCCGCCGAGCCCGTGCTGGAGCCGCTGGTGCGGTTGCGGGCCGCCTGGCAGCGCGCGGGCCACCCGCGCGAGCGCCTCTGGGACCTGCCCGTCGGCGGCTCGCGCGCGCTCGGTGAATCCGCCTGACCCCGTGTACGGCCGGGTGCGGCCCGGGCGTCAGCCCCAGACGCGCTCCGCGTAGTCGGCGAAGTTCCGGCCGAGGATCTTCTCGATGCGCCCGGAGCCGTAACCGCGCTTCTCCAGCAGCCGGATCAGCTCGCGGAACTGGTCCACGCCCCGCAGGTCGACCACGAACGGGTAGGTGTCGGCCCGTTCGCCCGCGGCGCCGACGCCCGCCGCCCGGCGTTCGGCCACGTGCGCCGCGAGAGTGGCGGCGTAGGCGTCCAGATCGTCGACGGCGGTGACCGGCCCGTCGGTGCCTATGCCGACGGCGTCCTCGCCGCAGACGTTCACGGCGTGGGCGATGTGCTCGACCACGTCGGCGGCCGTGGCGTGCCCGGTGGGGTTGAGGAAGGGCATGAAGTAGATACCGACGAAGCCTCCGCGTCCGGCGACCAGCCGTAGTTCCTCGTCGGTCTTGTTGCGCGGCAGGTCGGTGACCGCCCTGCACCCCGTGTGGTTGACGGAGACGGGCCGGGCGGAGATCCGGGCCGCCTCCAGACAGGTGTTCTCGCCGCTGTGGGAGAGATCCACCATCATGCGGGCCTCGCCGACCGCCTCGACCACCTCGCGGCCGAACGGGGTCAGACCCCGGTTCTCCGGCGCCATCGATCCGTCGCCCAGGTGGTTCGCCTGGTTGTACGTCAACTGGAAGACGCGTACGCCGCGTTCCTGGAAGGTCGCGATACGTCCGAGGTCGTCTCCCACGGCCACGCCGTTCTGGAAACCGTAGATCACCCCGATCCGGCCTTCGTCCTTCGCGCGGTACAGGTCGGAGGCCGTACGGACGTGGAGCAGATCCCCCGGATGCGCGGCGATCAGCCCGTCCCACACGTCGAGTTCGTGCAGGGTGTGCGCGTACGGAGGCATGTCGCCCATCACGTACCCGAGGGTGATGTTGACGGCGTTCATCCCGGAGGCGCGTGCTTCGGCGATGGCCCGGTCGTCGACGGCCAGCTCGTCGATGGTCTGCAGGAGCTGCCCCGCTCCTTCGGCGGCTTCGGGGGCATTGGGGTTCTGCAGCTCGCCCAGGGCGTTGACGATCAGCATGTCGTGGACGGAGGTGGTGGTCATCGGCCGTTCGTGCCTTCCGGGTTCGTGGTCGTGCCGGACGCGTCGGCCGTGTCCGCCGTCGGGGTGCTCTCCCGGGTGAATTCCGGGCGTTCGAGGCGCAGTCCGCGCTTCACCACCGTGGTGACGGTACGCAGATTGCGGATGTCCGCCAGTGGATCGTCCTTCAGCACGACGAAGTTGGCGAGCTTGCCCTCGGCGACCGTCCCCATGGAGTCCTCCGCGCCCATGCTGCGGGCCCCGACCAGGGTGGCCGACCGGATGGCCTGCGCGGCGGGCATGCCGCACCGCTCCACCAGGAAGACCAGTTCGTCGTGGACCGAGGGGTAGGGCTGCCCGGGGGCGGTCTCGTAGTCGGTGCCCGTGCTGATCTCGACCCCCGCCCGGAACGCCTGCGCCGTGAGGGCCGCCGAGAGCTCCGCGTTGTCCCGCGCCCTGGCCTTCTCCTCGGGGGTGTCCGCGTCGTCGGCGAGCCACTCCCAGAGCGTGTTCGTGGCGTCGAGCACCGTGCCCCGCTCCCGCATCCGGGCGAACAGCCCGGCCATCTCCGGATCGTCACCGGCCAGGAAGCGGTCCCGGTCCACCGGCGGCTTGTCCTTGTACGTGGTCAGCGCGCGCCCCGCGAACTCGTGCACCAGCAGGTGGACATGGGAGACCGAGTCCACCCCGGCCTCCACCACCTCGGCCGGGGAGGCGGGGAACACCGCCGCGTGCGCCCAGACCGCCAGCCCCTGCCGGTGCGCTTCGGCGGTGATCGCCGAGACCAGCGAGCCCGGCAGGTCCGCGTAGATCTTGACGGCGCCGGCGTACGTACCGGCGGCCCGGGCGACGGCCAGCGGCAGGTCGGTCTCCTCCGTGATGGCCTGCATCCACGGCACACGGCCGGGCACCGCGCCCTGCGAGACCTGCCAGGTGCGCGGGTCGTCGAAGAACCCGGGACCGGCGGTCAGCGCCGCGTAGTGGATGTCCGGGCCGGGGATCTCCCCGACCAGCGTGGAGCGCGCCAGGTCGGCGACGTGCCGCAGGTCGTCGGCCATGTCGCGGATCGCCGTGACGCCGCCGTAGACCTGGCGGCGCAACGCGGCTTCGGCGACCGGGCGGTTGGGCGGGGTCGCGATGTGCTGGTGCGAGTCGATCAGGCCCGGCACGACGAACGCGCCCTGCAGGTCGACGACTTCGGCCTCCGCGAGGAGGGCGACGGAGATCTCGCCGTCCGGCGCGACCGTCCGGATGCGGTCACCGTCCACCACGATCGAGGTGGACGGTCGCGCGGCGCCGCCGGTGCCGTCGATCAGCGTGGCACCCCGGTACAGCACCACCGTTCCCTCCGCCGGGGCGGCGAAGGGGGCGGGAGCACCGACATCCTCGTGAGCCATCGGGAGCACACCTCTCCGTCATTGCCGCACCGGGCGGCCTGCTGATTACAACTGTTGTCATACTGGTTCCGTCTGTGGAAACATACGCTACCGTCCTTACTCCCGTGATCGGCAAGGGTTTGCCGTAAGAAGTCCCGGGGGGATTCGACTTGAGGAGAGGGGTGGGACCGGGGATGCCCAAGTCCGCCAGTTCGGCCGTCGACAAGGCCCTGGACCTCGTGGAGGCGGTCTCGCGGTCCGAACGTCCGCTCCGGCTGAGCGAGATCGCCGACGAGGTCGGGCTGCACCGGCCTACGGCCTACCGGGTCCTCGCCGACCTGGTCCGCCGAGGCTGGGTGCTGCGCTCCGGCGACCACTACCTGCCGGGCGCCGCCGCCCTCCGGCTCTCGCGCACCGCCGCCGCCAACTCCCTGGTGACGCTGGCCCGTCCGATCCTCGAAGCGCTCGCCGGCCGTACCGGCATGATGGTCAACCTCCAAGTGCTGGAGCACGACCGCTCGCGGGTGCTCGACGCGGTCCGGCCCGCCCGGCTGGAGATGATCAGCCTGCTCACGGACCGGACGCTGCCCGTACACCGGTTCGCCGGGCCGCTGGCCCTGGTCGCCGCGCTGCCGCCCGCGGCTCGCGCCCCCTATCTGCGGCCCGCCGCGGAAGCCGGACACCCGATGCAGGGCCCCGAGGGTCTTCTCGGCGACCTGGCCACGGTGGAGCGCACCGGGTTCGCGGTGGAGCGCGGCCGCAACGAGGCGCTGGTCGCCTCCGTCGGCCGCGCCGTCCTCGCGGGCCCCGGCCGGCCGCTCTGCGCGCTCACCGTGGTCGGACCCGACGCGGAGTTCGACGAGCCGACACTGGCTGCGCTGTGCGAGGCGCTGCGGGACGCCGCCGCCGCCGTCGCGGAGCTGCTGGGCGTGGGCACGGCGGCGGAACCCGGGGAGCGGACGGACGAGGGGGAGAAGGGATGACGGACGAGGTGCTCGTACTGGACGCGGCGCGGACCCGCGCCGGGCTCGACCCGGACCGGTTGGCCCAGGCGCTCACCCACGCCCTCGTCGCGGTGGCGCGCGGGACGGTGTCCGCACCGCCGAGGATCGCCGCCGAAGCACCCGCCGGCCTGCTCGGTGTGATGCCCGCCCACGTCCCCGGCCTCGGCCTCGCCGCCAAGCTTGTCTCCGTCTTCGCCGACCCCGCGGTCCCCGGACGCAGCTCCCACCGGGGAGTGGTGGCCCTCTTCGACGAGAAGGACGGGCGGCCGCTGGCGGTGATGGACGCCGAGAGCATCACGGCCGTGCGGACCGCCGCCACCGCGACGCTCGCCCTGCGCGCGCTGGCCGGCCCGGACGTGGACCGGATCGCCGTGCTCGGCACCGGCGCGCAGGCGGCGGCCCAGCTCGACCTGCTGGCGCGCCAGTACCCCGACACCTCCGTCGTGGTCGGCGGCCGGGACCCGGAGCGCGCCCGCTCCCTGGCCGCCCGGCATCCGCGCGCCACGGCCGACACCGTCGAGGGCGCCGTGCGCGGATCGGGCGCCGTGCTCTGCTGCACCGGCGCACGTGCACCGGTGATCCGTCGTTCCTGGCTGGCCGAGGGCGCCCATGTCGGCTCCGTCGGCGGCTCGCACGGACCCGAACTGGACGGGCCGACCGTGGAGGGGGGCTCGCTCTTCGTCGAGTGGGCCGGAGCGGTCACCGCCCCGCTGCCCGCCGGCGCCCACGAGCTCCAGGGCCTGGACCCCGGCCGGGCCACCCTCCTCGGCGAGGTCCTGGACGGCAGCCATCCGGGCCGTCGCGGTGTCGCCGAGCTGACGGTCTTCAAATCCACCGGGCATGCCGCGCTCGACGTGGCCGCGGCAGCCGTCGCGTACGCCGGGGCGCGGGAGGCGGGCAGGGGCGTCAGCCTCACGTTCTGACGGGGCCGCCCGGGACTCTGACGGGGCCGCCCGGGGCGAGGTCTCCCGGCGGCCGGGTCAGTGCCCGAACCGTGCCCGCAGGCCGCGCCACCCGGCGGGCACGCCGCTGATCAGCAGCGTCAGCGCCACCGCGGCCACCACCCCCTGCCACGGCTCGGGGAAGAGCGAGCCGCCCAGGATGCCGATCAGCTGATACGTGGCCGCCCAGGCCAGGCACGCCGGAACATCACCCCGGGCGAACCGGTGCAGCGGCATCTCGCCCAGCAGACACGCCAGCATCACCGGTATCCGGCCCGCCGGGACCAGCCGCGACAGCACCAGCACCATCACCCCGTGCTCGTCCAGCTTCCGCTGCGCCTGCGCCAGCCGCTCCGGGGCGGCCCGGTCGGTGATGACCTTCAGCCACTTCGACCCGTTCTTCGACCGGACCCCGCGCTTGCCCAGCCAGTACAGGCAGATGTCCCCGAGGAACGCCGCCGTCGCCGCCGTCAGGAAGACGTACAGCAGGGAGAACGGCGAGGACTGGTGGAACGCCACCACGCCCGCCGAACTCACCAGCGCCCCCGTCGGCACCACCGGCACCAGGGAACCCAGCGTCACCAGCGCGAAGAGCGTCGGATACCCGACGGCCTGCTGGGTCCCCTCGGTCGGCAGCCGTACCAGATCATCCATGATCACCGGCGGACCTCCGGCAGAACCCGTTCGCCGTGCGCCGGCAGATGGACCGCCACCTCGGGAGCCAGCAGCGCCGCCTGCCGCACGAACTCGGAGCCCGGCGAGTGGAACTCGTGCGGACGCACCCCGTCCATCCCGATCGGCCAGAACGTACCCCAGTGGACCGGTACCGCCGAGCGGGGAGCGAGCCGGGCCAGGGCCTCCGCCGCCCGTGCGGCGTTCAGATGGCCGGGACCCAGACGGGGCCCCCAACCGCCGACCGGCAGCAGCGCCACGTCGACCGGACCCACCTCCTTCGCCATCTCCTCGAACAGACCGGTGTCCCCGGCGAAGTACGTACGCGCCTCGCCCTCCACCACGTAACCGAGCGCCGGAACCCGCTGCGGGCCGACCGGGAGGCGCCTGCCGTCGTGCTCGGCCGGCACCGCGCGTACGGTCACCCCGCCGATCCGTACCGCGTCGCCGGGCGCCACCTCGGTGATCCGCAGGTCCCGCATCCGCCGCACCACCAGCAGACCGGGCACCGCGCGGAGCGTTCCCTCCGGCACGATCAGCCGGGTGCCGGAGGCGACCCTGGCCAGCGACGGCAGGTGCAGATGGTCGGAGTGGAGGTGGGAGACGAGTACCACGTCGGCCAGCGCCGCCGACGCGGGTGGAACGGCGCCGGAGCGGCGGCGCAGATGCGCGAACCGGCGCACGAAGAGCGGGTCGGTCAGCACCCGCACGCCGGAATCCTCGATCGTGCAGGTGGCATGCCCCCACCAGGTGACCTCCACCGGCACCCCGCCTCCTCTTCCTCTGCTACTTCCGCCCGCCCGGACGCTTCTCGTACCGGCGTTCCGGGCTCGGCACGCTCCGACGAGCCGGTACGAGCCTATGCCTCCCGCACCGGGCGCCGACCCGGGGTCTGCCCCCTCCCACGGGACGTACACCTGTGCCCGCGGACCGGACCGTGAACCTCGCAGAAGGGCTGTGCGAAGCTGGTGGGCGGGCCCTGAAGGGTGTCCCGGGGCACGCCTCGGACCGACCGGCCCGGACGTACGGAAAGGCGGAGCGGGCGTGGGAGCCGGGCGATGGCGCAGGGCGGGCAGTGCCCTGCTGCGGGTGGCGGCCGTGTGGGCGGTCTCCACCCTGACGATGCTCGCCCTCGCGGGAGTCCTCCCCGACTTCCAGCTCCAGTCCGACGACGGCGACACCATCACCAAGACCGCGTTCACCGCCGCCTGGGGAGCGGGCGCCTTCGGACTGCTCTCCGCCCTCGTCTGGCCCGTCGTGGTCAGAGCCCTGCTGGTGGTCCCCGCGCTGGTTCTCGGCGCGCTGGTCTTCTTCCTCAACGGCTCCCTGCTGCTCGTGGCCCTCTGGCTGATCCCGGACGGACGCGGCACCGCGAACCCGGAGACCGCCGTGGCCGTCGCCGCGGTGATGTCCGCCGTGGCATCGGCGGCCTCCACCGCCCTCGCGGTCCGGGACGACGACGCCTACCGGCGGCGGCTCTCCCGCCTCGCCGACCGGCGGCGCAAGCGCGTCCCCGGCGACGCCGGGGACGGCCGGAGCGGTCCGCCGGGCACGGTCTTCATCCAGCTCGACGGGGTCGGCCACGACGTCCTCACGAAGGCCGCCACCGCCGGGCTGATGCCCACCGTGGCCGGCTGGCTCGCCGACCCCGAAGGCCACCGGCTCACCCCCTGGCGCACCGACTGGTCCAGCCAGACCGGCGCCAGCCAGCTCGCCCTGCTGCACGGCTCCAACCACGACGTACCGGCCTTCCGGTGGTACGAGAAGGAGACCGGCACCGTGATGGTCTCCAGCCGCCCCGCCAGCGCTCTCGAACTCCAGCGCCGGGCCGTCGCGCGCACCCACGACGCCGGCCTGCTCTCCCTCGACGGGGCCAGCCGGGGCAACCTATTCAGCGGGGGAGCCGACCAGCTCGCCCTCGTCCTCTCCATGGCCGGCCGGTTCGGCAAGGGCCGCAGGTCGCGCGCCGGCTACTTCGCCTACTTCTCCGACCCGGCCAACGCCGTCCGCACCGCGCTCTCCTTCGTCGCCGAGGTCGGCCGCGAGATGGGCCAGTCCACCCGGTCGCGGCTGCGCAAGGAGCATCCGAGGGTCAAGCGCGGCGGGCTCTACCCCTTCATACGGGCCTTCGCGACCGTCGTCGAACGCGACGTCGTGGTCGCCGCCGTCATCGGCGACATGTTCGCCGGACGGACCGCCGTCTACGCCGACCTCGTCGCCTACGACGAGGTCGCCCACCACTCCGGGCCGTACAGCCGCGACGCCGACAAGGTCCTCGCCCGGCTCGACCGCTCCCTCGCCCTCATCACCAAGATCACCGGTCACACCCCCCGCGCGTACCGGATCGTGCTCCTCTCCGACCACGGCCAGAGCGTCGGGGAGACCTTCGCCGGACGGTACGGGCTGACCCTGAAGGACCTCGTACGGGCGGGCTGCGGCCTCCCCGTACCCCGACGCGCGCAGCGCACCCTCAGCGCGTCCGAGGCACGCGACGCGGTGCGCATCGCGCTCCACCGGCCCGTGCAGGAGACCGAGGCGGCGCCCGCCGCCGTCGCCGCCTCGGACCCGGTCGTGCTCGCCTCGGGGAACCTCGGCCTGATCTCGTTCCCCGGCATCGGGGGCCGTGCCTCCCGCGAGGAGCTCGACCGCCGCCACCCCGCTCTGCTCAGGACCCTGGCGAACCACCCGGGGATCGGCTTCCTGCTGGTCCGCAGCGAGGAGCACGGCTCGGTCGTCCTCGGAGCCGGCGGGGCCGAGGTGCCGGTGGCGGAGCTGCGGGACGACGAGGGACCGCTCGCCGGCTTCGGTCCCGGTGCGGCGGACGCGGTACGCCGCACCGACACCTTCCCGCACGTCGCCGACGTGATGGTGAACTCGATGTACGACCCCGCGACGGGGCAGGTACACGCCTTCGAGGAGCAGATAGGTTCGCACGGAGGGCTCGGCGGCCCGCAGTCACGGCCTTTCCTGCTGTGGCCGCGCGGCATGACCGACCCCCTCGACGCGCTCGCCGACGAAGCACCGGCGCCCGGCGCGGCGGAGCGGCCCGAACAGGGCCCGGTGCCGCACACGGTCGCGGTGGGGAAGCCCGCGCCCGTCCCGGCGCCGCACGTCGGCCCGGTCGGGGCCGAGGCGGTCCACCGGGTGCTCAGGCGCTGGCTGCGGGAACCCTCCGGGCCGCAGGTGCCGCTGCGCCCCGAGGGGCTCGCGGGCGTTTCGCACGTCGACCGGCCCGTTCCGCGCGCCCGGGAGGCAGCGGGCCGCCCGGGCGCGGACGCCGTACGGCCGGAAGCGGACGGCACGACGGCCCGCGGCCCGCGCGGCTGACCGCGGCGCGGGCCCTTCGGCGCCCCGTCCCTCAGGCCGACTCCCGGCCCACCAGCACCGAAGGGAAGACGACGGACGGCGCCGGCCCGTCGGAGGTACGTATCTGCCGCAGCAGCAGCCGGGCCATCTCGGCCGCCATCTCCTCCACCGGCTGGCGCACCGTCGTCAGCGGCGGATCGCAGGCCAGCGCCGCACTGCTGTCGTCGAACCCCACCACCGCGACGTCGGACGGCACGTCGAGACCGGCCCGCAACAGGACCGGCAGCGCGCCCAGCGCCATCAGGTCCGACGCGACGAACACCCCGTCCAGGTCCGGGCGCTCGCCCAACAGCCGCTTCATCGCCGACGCACCGCCCGCGTGCGTGAAGTCGCCCTCGGCGCTCGGCACGTCCGTGATCCCGTGCGCCGCCAGCGCCTCCAGGAACCCGCTCAGCCGGGCCCGTCCCGCGGGCCGGTCCTGCGGGCCCGCCACCGTCACCAGCCGCCTGCGCCCCAGCGCGACCAGATGGTCCGCCGCGAGACCCGCCCCGGCGTGCTGATCGGCCTCCACGTGCGTGAGCGGGGTGGGCTGCGCCGGAGCGCTCGCCAGCACGGCGGGCAGCCGGGTCCCGTGCAGCAGCCCGGGCAACGGGTCGTCGGCGTGCGAGGAGATCAACACCACCCCGTCGACGTGCCCCTGCCGCAGGTACGACAGCAACTGCCCCCGGGAGACCGCGTCGTCCGCCAGCATCAGCACCATCTGGATGCCCGCCGGGCGCAACACGTCCAGCAGACCGGTGACGACCCGCCCGAAGTGCGGGTCGGAGAACATCCGCCCCACGAACGGCTCGGCCACCGCGCGGCGTTCGCGCTCGGAGACCACCAGCGCGATCGAGTCGGTGCGCCTGGTCACCAGCGAACGCGCCGCGCGGTTCGGCACGTACCCCGTGGCGGCGACCGCCTCTTCGACGACCTGGCGCAGCACCGGATCGACCGTGGTCGCCCCGTTGATCACCCGGGAGACGGTGGCGCGGGAGACACCGGCCACCGCGGCAACGTCCTCCAGGGTCGCGGGACGCACGGGAGGTGACACATCGGCAGTCATGCAGCATTTATACCGGGACCGGCTGCGGCCCGGACGGTGAGCCGGCAACGAGGTGATCTTCGGAGGTGATCTTCGGAGGTGATCTTCGGAGTGATCCCCGGGCGGGGGAACCGGCCGCCGCCGTCCGCGCGGCTCGTTGTCAGTGGTGGACGGCAGGATGGTGGCCATGACGAACTCAGCCGTCGCGCTCGCCGACGCCACCGCCTACGCCGCCGCCGTCGAGGAGGCCACCCGCGCCGCCGCCGCGTACTACGCCACCGGGGACAGTGCGCTCGACGACGACGCGTACGACCGGCTGGCGCGAGCGATCGCCGCCTACGAGACGGCGCATCCCGAGGACGTGCTGGCCGACTCGCCCACCGGCAAGGTCGCGGGCGGCGCGGCGGTCGGGGACGTCCCCCACACCGTCCCGATGCTCTCGCTGGACAACGTCTTCTCCGGCGAGCAGTTCGCGACCTGGACAGCCTCGCTGGAGCGCCGGATCGGCAGACCGGTCGAGGCATGGAGCGTCGAGCCCAAGCTCGACGGCCTCGCGGTGGCCGCCCGTTACCGCGCGGGACGGCTGGAACGCCTCGTCACCCGCGGCGACGGCACCGCCGGCGAGGACGTCTCGCACGCCATCGGGACCGTCCTCGGACTGCCCGAGGAGCTCGCGGCGCCGGTCACCATCGAGATGCGCGGCGAAATACTCATGACCACCGAGCAGTTCGAGCAGGCCAACACCGTCCGCACCGCCCACGGCGCGTCCCCCTTCGTCAACCCGCGCAACGGCGCCGCAGGCACCCTGCGCGCCAAGGACCGGCCCTATCGCGTCGAGATGACCTTCTTCGCCTACGGCGCGCTCCCGCTGCCGGACTCCGGCGACCTCGCGGAGCGTCTGCGGGAACTGCCGCACAGCGAGGTCCTCGCGTACGTCGCGGGCCTCGGCGTGCACACGGCGGCGGACACCCCCGTCGCCCCGCGCACCCTCGGGACGGTGGAGGACGTACTGGCACGGGTGGAGGAGATCGGCGCGCTCCGGGCCTCCCTGGCCTTCG
This sequence comes from Streptomyces sp. NPDC060198, assembly GCF_042728415.1. Lineage (NCBI taxonomy): Bacteria > Bacillati > Actinomycetota > Actinomycetes > Kitasatosporales > Streptomycetaceae > Streptomyces > Streptomyces sp. NPDC060198. The sequence goes on from NZ_JBHWZJ010000035.1 coordinate 14,352, forward strand.
GCATCGACGGCATCGTCATCAAGGCGGACCACGCCGCCGACCAGCGCGAGGCGGGCAACGGCACCCGCGCGCCGCGCTGGGCCATCGCGTACAAACTCCCCGCCGTGGAGAAGGTCACCCGCCTGCTCGCCGTCGAGTGGAACGTCGGCCGCACGGGCATCATCGCCCCGCGCGCCGTGCTGGAACCCGTGGAGATCGACGGCTCGACGGTCGGCTTCGCCACCCTGCACAACCCCGCCGACATCACCCGCCGTGACCTGCGCGTCGGCGACATGGTGATGGTCCACAAGGCGGGCGACATCATCCCGCGCGTGGAGGCGCCCGCCGTCCACCTGCGGACGGGGGAGGAGACGCCGATCGAGTTCCCCGGCGTCTGCCCGCAGTGCGGCTCCGCGATCGACACGAGCGAGCAGCGCTGGCGGTGCGTCCGGGGCCGCGACTGCCGGCTGGTCGCCTCCCTCTCGTACGCCGCCGGCCGGGACCAGCTCGACATCGAGGGCCTCGGGGCCACCCGGGTCGTCCAGCTCGTGGAAGCCGGACTCGTCTCGGATCTCGCCGACCTCTTCACCCTGGAGCGCGAGCAGTTGCTCGGCCTGGAGCGGATGGGGGAGACGTCCACGGACAACCTCCTCGCGGCCCTCGACACGGCGCGCTCCCGCCCGCTCTCCCGCGTCTTCTGCGCCCTCGGCATACGCGGTACCGGCCGTTCGATGTCCCGCCGCATCGCCCGGTACTTCGCCACGATGGACCGGATCGTCGCGGCCGACGCCGAGACGCTCCAGCGGGTGGACGGCATCGGTACGGAGAAGGCGTCGGCCGTCGTCGCCGAACTGGTCGAACTGGCCCCGCTGATCGAGAAGCTGGTGAAGGCGGGAGTCAACATGACCGAGCCGGGCGCCACCCCGCCGCCGGAGCCCGGCACCCAGGAGCCCGGCACCGAGGAGCCGGCCGCCGACGCCGCCTCCGCCGACGGGAACGGCACCACCGCCGACGACGGGCCGGAACTGCCGCTGGCCGGAATGACCGTCGTGGTCACCGGGGCGATGACCGGAGCGCTGGAGAAGCTCTCCCGCAACCAGATGAACGAACTCGTCGAGCGCGCGGGCGGAAAATCCTCGTCCAGCGTCTCCGGGCGCACCAGCCTGCTGGTCGCCGGGGAGAAGGCGGGCTCGAAGCGCACCAAGGCGGAGGGCCTCGGCGTACGCATCGCCACGCCGGAGGAGTTCGCCGTGCTCGTCGCCACACACCTGGAGGCGGAGGAAGAGGTCGCCTGAGGGCCGGGGGCGGGGGCCCGGCACGGGTCCTCCGGCGCGGGCGTCCGTACGGGGATCCCTACGTCCCCGAGCCGCTCCACCGGACCTCGCCGTCCTCCACCACCCCGGACGCCCGCAGCCCGAGTGCCCGCGCGATGCCCGTCGACGCGTCGTGCCCGGGGCGGATGTACGCGACCAGCTCGCCCACGCCCCGCGCGCGCAGCCAGGAGGCCATGGCGAGCGCCCCCTCGCGCCCGTATCCCGCGCCCTGATGGCCGACGCCGATCACCCAGGCGACCGAGGCCTCGACCGACGCCTCGGTCGAGTGCCCGGCGGCGGGCCGCCGGTACAACGTGGCCTGGACCGTGCCGATCAGCACCCCGTCCGACGTCCTGCGCAGCATCCAGTTCAGCCACCCCTGCGAGCCGTCCGGCGACCGGCCCGCCGACTGGCGCGCGTACCGCGCTTCGAGCTGCGCGAGTGAGTCGGGCGTCCCACCGGTCCAGGTGTGAAGCCGGACATCGCCGAACACGGACACCGCCTCGTGGGCGTGCTCCACGCGGAGCGGTTCCAGGGAGAGCCGTGGTGTCACCAGGGGAATCGCGGTGAGCCATGGGGTCGGTCGAGCAGGCATCGGCGCAACCTAGCGCGAATCAGCGGGGAGGGACAGCGAATCCGCGTCCGAGGAGGCGAGCCGGCCGAGCGGCAGCGTGTCGGTGATGGCGCCACGAACGCGAAGGACGGGACAATCCGACGCCCCCACTGATCGGAGCGCACCGATGCCGACCCTGCTGCGCGAGGCATGGGCCACCCTGGTCCCGGATCCGGCGGGCCGCCACGGCCCTCTGCCGCCCATGATGCTCGTCCTGACCGTCGTCACCGGCCTGGTGGACGCGGTCAGCTATCTGGAACTGGGGCGGGTCTTCGTCGCCAACATGACCGGCAACGTCGTGTTCACCGGGTTCGCCCTCGCGGGGGCCCCCGGGTTCTCGCTCGCCGCCTCCCTGGTGGCCCTCGCCGCCTTCGTGGCGGGGGCCTTCGCCGGGGGGCTGATCGCCCACCGCACCCGCGCGGCCGGGCACCGGGGCCGACTGCTCCTGTACGCCCTGCTCGCCGAGACCGTGTGCGTGGTGGCCGCCTTCGTCGTCACCCTGGCTTCCGGTACCCCGTACGTGGGCGGTGTGCGGTTCACGCTCGTCGTACTGCTCGCCCTCGGCCTCGGTACCCAGAACGCGGCCTCCAGGGCACTCGCCGTGCCGGATCTCACCACGACCGTGCTGACGCTCACGATCACCGGCACGGCCGCCGACAGCCGGCCGGCCGGCGGGGCGGGCAGCCGGGCGGGGCGCCGGGCGCTGTCCGTCGCCGCGATGTTCCTGGGCGCGCTCGGCGGCGCACTGGCCGTCCTGCACGGGCAGCCGAGACTCCCGCTGCTGCTCGCCGCCGTCCTCCTCGTGGCGGTGACGCTCGCGGCGGTCCCGGCGGCGAGGGGCGCCCGGGCGTGGGCCGCCACCGGTGGCGCTTGAGCCGTGTCGGGCGGGACGTTCGGGGGACGTCCGGCGGATCATGACCGCAGTCGCCGGACGCCCCCGGTACGGTGCCCGCCGTCCCGGACCACCGTCCTCGAAATCCGTACCGTCCGTGAAGGAGCCACGCATGCCCACCGAACCGCTGACGCCGGCCGAGATCGAGGAAGGGCTGGGCGAACTGCCCGGCTGGGAGTACGAGGGGGACCGGCTGACCCGTGCCTACCGGCTTCCGTCCCACTTCGCCGCCGCCGCGTTCACCCTGCACATCGCCCGGATCCAGGACGAACTGAACCATCACTCGGATCTGACCCTCGGGTACAACACTGTCTCCCTCGCCGTGCACACCCATGACGCGGGCGGCGCCGTCACGGCCAAGGACCTCGCACTGGCCGCCCGGGTGACCGCCGCAGCGCCGGCCCACGGCGCCGGGTAAGGGCTGCGGGACACCCTCTACGGAGCGTCGAGCGGGGCGGACACGCCGACGGCGTCCCACCGCGGCTGTGGTGGGACGCCGTCGAGCCGGACACGCGCGTCGGAGGCGGCGTGTCCGAGAGGGGTCAGTTGAACTCTGCCGGGTTCGGGCCGAGGCGCTTGCCCTCGTCGAGTGCGGCGAAGGCGGCCAGGTCGTCCGCGTCCAGCTCGAAGTCGAACACGTCGATGTTCTCGGCGATCCGCGACGGCGTCACGGACTTGGGGATCACGACATTGCCGAGCTGGAGGTGCCAGCGCAGAACCACCTGGGCCGGCGTACGGCCGTGCTTCTGGGCCACCGCGACGACGGTCGGAACCTCAAGGAGACCCCGGCCCGAGCCGAGCGGGGACCACGCCTCGGTGGCGATGGAGTGCTTGGCGTGCGTGGCGCGGGACTCGGCCTGCTGGAGCTGCGGGTGGAGCTCGATCTGGTTGATCACGGGGACCACCGAGGTCTCGGCGACGAGCCGCTCGATGTGCTCCGGCAGGAAGTTCGAGACGCCGATCGCCTTCGTGCGGCCGTCGGCGAGGAGCTTCTCGAAGGCCCGGTACGTGTCGACGTAGCGGTCCTTCTCGGGCGTCGGCCAGTGGATCAGGTACAGGTCGACGTAGTCCAGGCCCAGCTTGTCCAAGGAGGCGTCGAAGCCCTTCAGCGTGGCGTCGTAGCCCTGGTCGTCGTTCCACAGCTTCGTGGTGACGAAGAGCTCGTCGCGCGCCACACCGGAGGCGGCGATGGCCTTGCCCGTGCCCGACTCGTTCCCGTAGATCGCGGCGGTGTCGATGCTGCGGTATCCGGCTTCGATCGCCGTGGCGACAGCGCGCTCCGCCTCGTCGTCCGGCACCTGCCAGACACCGAAACCGAGCTGCGGCATGTCGACGCCGTTGTTGAGGCTGAGGGAGGGGACCTTGCTCACGAGCGGTCGATCCTAACGTCGATGGTAATGACACCTGCCGCAACGACCGGGGCGACCGATCCATTCCCGGATTCGCCCCGATGGCCGTCCGACAGGAACGGGCGGTCCCGAGAGGAACAGCGGGAACAGCCGTGGGTCCCTCGACCGGTTCCCGGGGACCGCCCTCCGTAATCCTCTCCCCCGCCCCTTCCCGTGCCCGCTTCCCGCGCGGGCCGCCCGGTCCGGCGGCGGCCCGGACCGCGCTCAGCCGTAGAGCGCGTCCACCTCGACCGAGTACGCGGTCTCGATCGCCTTCCGCCTCAGCTTCAGCGACGGCGTGAGCAGGCCACGCTCCTCGCTGAACCGGTGGGCCAGGATGCGGAACGTACGGATCGACTCCGCCTGCGAGACGGCGGTGTTGGCCGCCACCACCGCGCGCCGTACCTCCATTTCCAGGTCCGGGTCCCGGACGAGTTCGGCCGGTGGCAGAGGACCCCGTCCCTGCATCGCGAGCCAGTGGTCCACGGCCTCCTGGTCCAGTGTCACCAGGGCCGCGATGTAGGGGCGGTCGTTACCGACCACGATGCACTGGGCGACGAGCGGATGTGCCCGTACCCGCTCTTCCAGGCCGGCGGGGGAGACGCTCTTGCCGCCCGAGGTCACCAGGATCTCCTTCTTCCGCCCGGTGATCGTCAGGTAACCGTCCTCGTCCAGCGCCCCGAGGTCGCCCGTGGCGAGCCAGCCGTCGTGCACCACGGCGGCCGTCGCCTCCGGGTTGCCCAGGTAGCCCGCGAACACCTGGCCTCCGTGCACCCACACTTCGTTGTCCTCGGCTATGTGCACGGTGGTGCCCGGGATGGGCTGGCCGACGGTTCCGTACCTGACGCGGCCGGGAGGGTTGCCGGTCGCCGCGGCGGTGGTCTCGGTGAGGCCGTATCCCTCGTAGATCTCGATGCCCGCGCCCGCGAAGAACAGCCCCAGCCGCCGTTCCATGCCCGAGCCGCCGGACATCGCGTGGCGTAGCCGGCCCCCCATGGCGTCCCGGAACCTCTTGTAGACGACCTTGTCGAAGAACTGGTGCTGCACGCGCAGACCCGGTGACGGGCCGGGGCCCGTGCCGAAGGTCCGCTGTTCCATCGCCTCCGCGTACCGGACGGCGACTTCCGCGGCCTTGTCGAACGGGCCGATCCGCCCCTCCGCCTCGGCCCGGCGGCGGGCACCGTGGAAGAGCTTCTCGAATATGTAGGGGACGGCCAGGACGAACGTCGGACGGAACGACTCCAGGTCCGGCATGAGGGCGCCGGCCGAGAGCTCGGGCTGATGGGCGAGGGTCACACGGTTGCGCAGGGAAGCGACCTCCACCATGCGCCCGAAGACGTGGGCGAGCGGTAGGAAAAGCAGGGTGGACGGCTCGTCGCCCGGTCTGGAACGGAAGACCGGTTCCCAGCGCTGGGCCATGGTGTCGGCCTCGAACATCAGGTTCGCATGGGTGATCAGACAGCCCTTGGGGCGGCCCGTCGTCCCCGAGGTGTACACGACGGTGGCCACGGAGTCGGGGGTCACCGCACGCCGGTGACGGTGCACCACCTCGTCGTCGATCCGGGCCCCTGCCTCCATCAGCTCGGCGACCGCGTCGCCGTCGAGCTGCCAGAGCCGCTTCAACCGGGGCAGCCGGTCGATCACCGAGCCCACCGTCATGGCGTGGTCCTCGTGCTCCACCATGATCGCGGCGACCTCGGCGTCGTGCAGCATCCACAGGACCTGTTCGGCCGAGGACGTGGGATAGACGGGTACCGACTGGGCGCCCAGCGTCCACAGGGCGAAGTCGAAGAGCGTCCATTCGTAGCGCGTGCGGGACATCAGGGCGACCCGGTCGCCGAACCGGATGCCGTGCGCCACGAGCCCCCGCGCGAGGGCCAGCACCTCGTCGCGGAAGGTCTCGGCAGTGACGTCCTGCCACTGCCCGTCCGCGTCCTTCCGGCCGAACGACACCCGTTGCGGATCATCGTGTGCCTGTTCGAAGACGGTGTCGGCAAGGCCCCCGACCGGACGTCGTGCGGCTGCCATGGGTGGGACGGTGAACTCGCGCAATGACCTGCTCCTTACGGCGCTCCGCACAGCGCCGCGACGCTACCCCAACGAGAGGGGGCTTGGGAGGGGAAAAGGCCCGCCCGCCCAGGCGTCGAGCGCCGGGCATGCGTCGAAATCCGGCCAGATGGGCAAGGCTCGGGCGCACTTCTGACCCTGGAGTAAGCACGTGCCGCCCTTTCTGCACAGAATCTGTACAGGTGGGAGGCCCGTGCGTCCCCGGCCGAGGGCTCCGGGACGGCTGCGCGCCGATCCGTGCGGTCGGCGCACGGCGGCCTGGCCGGCAGGCGGTCTTTCGGTGGGACCTCCGATGTCGGAGCGGTCGGAGCGGCACCGGAGCGGCTGGCTCTTCGATCGCTCCGGTGCCGGTCACCCACTCGCCATGCGACCGGCACCCGCCCGGGCCCGCCGGACCCACCCGGACCGCCGTAGCCGAGCGGACTGCGGATCGGCAGATCAGGAGACGGGCGTGGCGCCCTGCTCCTCCCGGTCCGGGGTGTCCCCCGGCCCGCCGAAGCCCCGGTGCAACCGGTCCCCGCCCGCCAGGATCGCGGCGGCCAAGGCGTCCGCCGCCTCGGGCGAGCCGCCCCGGCGATGGCCGTGCAGCAGGACGAAGTCGACGTCGCCGAGGTCCGGCAGTCCGGCCCGGGCCGGTACCTGCACCAGCCCCGGCGGGATGAGCCCCCGGGTGTGCGCCATCACGCCCAGTCCGGCGCGGGCCGCCGCGACGAGCCCGCTCAGGCTGGTGCTCGTGCACGCCAGTCGCCAGGACCGGCCGTGCCGTTCCAGCACTTCCAGGGCACGGGCCCGGGTGATGCCGGGTGGCGGGAAGACGATCAGCGGCAACGGCCGTTCCGGGTCGATCCGCAGCTGCGGCGCCCCGATCCAGGTCAGGGCGTCCCGTCCCACCAGCTCCCCGTGGGTGTCCCCGGCCCGGCGCTTGGCCAGCACCAGGTCCAGCCGGCCCGCGTCGAGCGACTGGTGGAGCGAGCCGGACAGCTCCACCGTCAGCTCCAGCTCGACCTCCGGGTGCTCCTTGCGGAACCCCTCCAGGATCTCCGGGAGCCGGGTCAGTACGAAGTCCTCCGAAGCGCCGAAGCGCAGCCTTCCGCGTAGCCGGGTCCCGGCGAAGAAGGCCGAGGCCCGTTCGTGCGCCCGCAGGATCGTTCCGGCGAAACCGAGCATCGCCTCACCGTCCTCCGTGAGGTCCACCCGGTGCGTGTCCCGCGTGAACAGCTGCCGGCCCGTGGCCTCCTCCAGCCGCCGGACGTGCTGGCTCACCGTGGACTGCCGGACTCCGAGCCGCCGCGCGGCCTGGGTGAAGCTCAGGGTCTGGGCGACGGCCAGGAAGGTGCGGAGCTGTGCGGGGTCGTACATGAGGTCAGGTTATCGCGATCCGTGATCACAGTGAGTTCGGTATGCGGGTTTCCCGATGGGGCCGGTCGGTAGCAGAATGGCGACTGTATACATTCGACCGTGAGACGAACGTGGAGCACATGAGCCCCCGCACCCTGAGACTGCCGTCCTGGCTGCCCGTCGACCCGTACATCCTGGCGCTCATCGGGACTGTCGTGGTCGCCGCGCTGCTCCCGGCGTCGGGCACCGCCGCCGACGTGGCGGGCCACACCTCCACCGGTGCGGTCGCGTTCCTCTTCTTCCTCTACGGCACCCGCCTCTCCACGGCCGAAGCGATGGACGGTCTGCGCCACTGGCGGCTCCACCTGACCGTGCTGTGTTCCACCTTCGTGGTCTTCCCGCTGCTGGGACTCGCGAGCAAGGGCCTCGTTCCCTTCGTGCTGAGCCCGCAGCTCCAGTCCGGGTTTCTCTTCCTCTGCCTGGTGCCGTCCACCATCCAGTCGTCGATCGCCTTCACCTCGATCGCGCGCGGGAACGTTCCTGCCGCGATCTGCGCGGGCTCGTTCTCGAGCATCGCCGGGATCGTGATCACTCCGCTGCTCGCCGCCCTGCTGCTCGGCGGCTCCGCCGGTGGCTTCTCCACCGACTCCCTGGTGAAGATCGTCCTGCAGCTGCTCGTCCCCTTCCTGGTGGGACAGCTCCTGCGCCGCTGGACCAGCGGCTTCCTCGGACGCCACAAGAAGATCCTGGGCTATGTCGACCGGGGTTCCATCCTGCTCGTCGTCTACACCGCGTTCAGCGAGGGCATGGTCGCCGGCATATGGCACCAGGTGACCCCGCTGCGGCTCGTCGCGCTGCTGGCCGCCGAGGCTGTCCTGCTGGCCGTCATGCTCCTGATCACCTGGCAGGGAGCGAAGCGGCTCGGCTTCGACCGCGCCGACCGGATCGCCATCCAGTTCGCCGGATCGAAGAAGAGCCTGGCCTCCGGGCTGCCGATGGCCAGCGTCCTGTTCGGCGCGCACGCGAGCCTCGCGGTCCTGCCGCTGATGCTCTTCCACCAGATGCAGCTGATGGTCTGCGCGGTCATCGCGAAGCGCCGCTCCCGCGACCCGGAGGAGCCGGAGGCGGCCTCGGGGCCCGCGTCCGGGGCAGCCGTCGAGGGTGCGGCGGCCACCGCGAGCTGACGGAGGGCGGGAGCGGAGGGCGACCCCGCAGAACGGGGCCCGCCCTTCGCCCGTCCACGTGGTCCCGGCCCGCCGTACCGCCCGTCCCGTACGGCGGGACGGGACCGCGGGCAGGACGGCCTCAGCCTCCGGTGACCGGGGCCCTCAGCGCGACGCGGTGCTCACCCGCGTACACGTTCATCGACGGCCCCCGCAGGAAACCGACCAGGGTCAGTCCGCTCTCGGCCGCCAGGTCGACGGCGAGCGACGAGGGCGCCGACACCGCGGCCAGGAACGGAATCCCGGCCATCACCGCCTTCTGCGCGAGCTCGAACGAGGCCCGCCCCGACACCAGCAGGACCGACCGCGACAGCGGCAGCCGGTCGTCCGTCAGGGCCCGCCCGACCAGCTTGTCGACCGCGTTGTGCCGGCCGACGTCCTCCCGGACGTCCACGAGCTCGCCCTCCTCGGAGAAGAGGGCCGCCGCGTGCAGCCCGCCGGTCCGGTCGAAGACCCGTTGCGCCGCGCGCAGCCGGTCGGGCAGGGCCGAGAGCAGCTCGGGCGTCACCTGTACCGGAGGCTCGTCGGCCACCGGATACCGGGTCGTCGTCCGTACCGCGTCGAGACTGGCCTTGCCGCAGAGCCCGCACGAGGACGTCGTGTACACATTGCGTTCGAGGGTGATGTCGGGAACCACGACGCCCGGTGCCAGCTGCACGTCCACCACGTTGTACGTGTTGACGCCGTCCGCCGTCGCCCCCGCGCAGTAGACGATCGACCGGACCTCGGACCCGGCGCCGATGACGCCCTCGCTGACCAGGAACCCGGCCGCCAGTGCGAAATCGTCGCCCGGAGTGCGCATCGTGATGGCGAGCGGCTTGCCGTTGAGGCGGATCTCCAGCGGCTCCTCGGCGACGAGCGTGTCGGCGCGGCTCGACACCGCCCCGTCCCGGATGCGGAGAGTGCGGCGTCGCTCGGTGACCCGTCCCATGGTTCAGACCCGATTCCTGTACGTAAGGAGGCCTCGGCGCCCTTGCGGCGGAGGCCTCCGCCCTTCCCGGGCCCTCGCGCGGCCCCGGTCAGCTTCACGATCTCATTGTCCGCTACACGCCCCGGGAGCCGCAGGGTCCCCGTTCCCGCAGTCTTAGCTGGTGGCCGGTGGCTGGTGGCCGGTGGCCGTCATGCCGGGGTACGGAACGGAACCTGACGGGCCGCCGGGCCTGCGGGAGCGAAACGGCGGAACGCCGCCCGTCCGGAGCACGCCTGCAGCCACACGCCTGCAGCCAAAGGGTTGTCCCGCGATTCGTGGTGGATCAGTGCGCGGTGTCGGATGCGGTGCATCGCAAGGCGGAGGGGCGTCCGCATTCTGGATGTAGCGGGACGTTCCGACATTGCGGCGAGGTGCCGTGGCCGTCGTCGCGCACCCGCCAGGAATCGCGGGACAGCCCTAAGGCTCCAACCCGCGGTCCGTATTCCTGTCGGATCACGTGCCCCCGTACCGGACAGTAGCGACCAACACTGGATGGTTCCTGCCATACGTAGCGAGGGGAACCCGTACATGACCGGCTCACGTGTCGTGGCGCTCGGCCACTACCAGCCCGCGAAGGTGCTGACCAACGACGATCTTGCCGCCATGGTCGACACCAGCGACGAGTGGATCACCAGCCGCGTCGGCATCAGAACCCGTCATGTGGGGGGCCCGGACGAACCGGTGGACGAGCTGGCCGCGCACGCCGCCGCCAAGGCGCTCGCGGCGGCGGGACTCCAGGCCTCCGAGATCGACCTCGTCCTCGTCGCGACGTCCACGGCCATCGACCGCTCGCCCAGCATGTCGGCGCGGGTCGCCGCACGGCTGGGCATGGGCTCCCCGGCGGTGATGGACATCAACGTGGTCTGCTCGGGCTTCACCCACGCACTCGCCACCGCCGACCACGCGATCCGCGCCGGTGCGGCAACCCGCGCACTGGTCATCGGCGCCGACAAGATGGGCGACATCGCCGACTGGACCGACCGCAGCACCTGCGTCCTGGTCGGCGACGGGGCGGGCGCCGCCGTGGTCGTGGCGGAGCCGGAGGACAGCGGCACACCGGGCATCGGTCCGGTGCTGTGGGGCTCGGTGCCGGAGATGGGCAACGCCGTGCGGATCGAGGGAACGCCGCCACGCTTCGCCCAGGAGGGCCAGTCCGTCTACCGCTGGGCCACCACGCAGCTGCCGCCCATCGCGCGCAGCGTGTGCGAGAAGGCGGGGATCGCCCCCGAGGACCTGGCGGCGGTCGTGCTGCACCAGGCGAACCTCAGGATCATCGAACCGGTGGCCCGCAAGATCGGCGCGGTCAACGCAATCATCGCCCGGGACGTGGTGGACTCCGGGAACACCTCCGCGGCGTCCATCCCCATGGCCCTCTCCAAGCTGGTGGAGCGGGGCGAGATCGAGAGCGGCGCGCCCGTCCTGCTCTTCGGTTTCGGTGGCAACCTCTCCTACGCCGGCCAGGTCATCCGCTGCCCGTGAGGCGTCCGTCGTCCCAGGTGCCGCCGCTGTTCATGAGACGGATATGGTCCTGCGGATCTTGATCGGTAGACTGTAGACGATAAGCAATTACTCGCCGCCCGGAGGGGGAGCGCGATGTTGTTTGCAGGACTGCCGCAGGGGGCCGTGCCGAAACTGGAACGACCGGGCCCGTTGCGCGAACGCGTGTACGAGGCGCTGCTCGAACTCATCACCATCCGCGCCCTCCGGCCCGGTCAGCACCTGGTGGAGAGCGAACTGGCCGGCCAACTCGGCGTGTCCCGGCAGCCGGTGCGCGAGGCGCTCCAGCGGCTCAACACCGAGGGATGGGTCGACCTGCGCCCCGCCCAGGGCGCCTTCGTGCACGAGCCGACCGAGGAGGAGGCCGACCAACTGCTCTCGGTCCGCACCCTGCTGGAGGCCGAGGCCGGGCGGCTGGCCGCCGCCCACGCGGACGCGGACGGTGTGGCGGCGCTGGAGGAGCTCTGCGACCGGGGCGAGGCGGCGGTCGCCGAGGACGACGTCGATCTCGCGGTCGCGCTGAACGCCGAGTTCCACGCCAAGGTCATGGAACTGGCCAAGAACGTGGTGCTGTCGGCCCTCGCCGCCCAGGTCGGGCGTCGGGTCCGCTGGTACTACACACCGGTGGCCCGCCGACGGGGGAAGCAGTCCTGGACCGAGCACCGTGAGCTGATCGCCGCCATCGCGACCCACGACGAGCAGCGCGCCACGGAGATCATGCGGGCGCACACGGAGCACACCCGCCGGACGTACCACGAGCGCGAGAGGGGCTGACCCGGGGCCGCGGTCCAGGGCACGGAGCCCCGGCCCGCGAGGGGACGGGGACCGGCCGTTCAGCCGATTCCCTTCCGGTCCGGGATCAGCGCGAACGTCCGCTCGGCGTGCTCCAGCGACGTCCGCGCCACCGCCAGGACCAGGAGCGCGCGATGTCTGCGCAGCGCCGCCGTGCGCTTGGCCGGTACGGCCGCCAACAGGTCGTCCAGGCCGGCCAGCAGCCGCCTGGTGACCTGCGGTCCCGCCTCCGGAACGCACCGCCTGACCTCCTCGAACGCCAGATCCACGAGGTCGTCCCAGTCCGGTGTCTCCACCACGAGCCGCACCTCGCCCCGGTGGTCGCGGTGGCGCACCGTACCGAGCGGCCGGTCTGCCAGGGCCGCCAGGAACTGCACGGTCCGATCCAGGCACTGCACCGCGGTGGTCGGGTCGTTCACGGCGGCGGACAGGGCGTGCAGCGCGATGTCCGTGAGCTGCCGCAGGCCGAACGACGCATCGCGGCGCAGCGTGCGCTCGACACCCACGGACACGGCGTCACCGGGTACGGACCCGGGGGCGGTTCCGCCGCCGTGCACCACCAGCAAGGGCATGCCGGGCACCAGGAAGTCCCCCATGCGGGGAAGCAGTCGCAGAACCACCCCGTGCCGCCGTGCCACCCGCACGATCCTCGCCGCGTCCACGTCCCGCAGCACCCCCGCCCGGCCCCCGTACCGCACCCTCCCGGTCTCCGGCGGCAGCGGCGGCGGCGCGCCCGGAGTGCCGGCGGCCTCCTCCCGCTCCTCCTCGCGCGGCTGCCGTTCCAGCGCGCGCAGCGAGTCACGGGCGATCCGGTCGACGACCGGACCCACCTGGAGCAGCCGCAGCGTGGATGACACGTACGTGATGAAGAGCAGGAGGCTCAGGGCGACCATGGCCAGGGTCAGCAGGCTCTGCAGGACCGGAACGGAGGTCAGACGCGGGACCTCCGTCTCGCTCTCGTACGAGGTCAGGACCAGGAGGGAGAACACGAAGGTCGCCAGGAACACCGTCAGGGTGAGCTTGGTGATCCGGCTCCGCACGAAGATCCGGACGATGCGGGGCGTCAGCTGCCCGCTCGCCATCTGCACGGCCACCAGCGAGATGCTGAAGACGACACCGATGAAGGTCATCATCGCGGCGCTGACGGTGGTGACGACCGTACGCGCGTCGTTGGCGAAGGAGGCCAGATCGCCCAGCTCCCGGTAGGCCTTGTCGACCCTCAGATGCGTGACGATCGCCGAATCCAGCGTCGAGACTCCCCACCAGAGGAGGAAAGCGCCCAGGAGCCCCGCGGCCGGAGCGAACCAGAAGGTGTCCCGCAGGTGCTCGCGCAGGTCCGAGAGAGCGAAAGGGTGCAGGTGGTACCGGACGTTCATGACCGCGAAGGTAGCCCGCGCGACCTCGGGTGCGCGTCCGGTGACACACCGTGCGCACGCGTGTCCCGTGGTCCGGAAATCGGCCCCCGCGGCACCCGGCACCGCACTGACCACGGGAAACAGGGGTGATCGGGGGCCCAAACCCCTGGTATTGTTCTCTTTGTCGGAGCGGGGAACACCGCGAACGACAGACACCTTGTCCGGGTGGCGGAATGGCAGACGCGCTAGCTTGAGGTGCTAGTGCCCTTTATCGGGCGTGGGGGTTCAAGTCCCCCCTCGGACACCAGCCAACGATAAGACCCCAGTTCATCTGGGGTCTTATCTGTTTTCCGGATCGGGGCGTGACCCAGGTCGAGCGATTTCTCCCGGCCGGACGAGGGATGACGGGTGGAAGGTCGGGCCCGGGACCGAGAACGACCGGCAGCGCCCCGACTGAAAGGGCTGTCCCGCAGTTCCTGGCGGGTGCGCGACGACGACGGCTACGGCACCTCGCCGCGTTGTCCGAACGTCCCGCTACATCCAGTGTGCGAACGCTCCTCCGCCTTGCGATGCACCGCATCCGACGCCGCGACCTGATCCACCAGGAACTGCGGGACCGCCCTTTCGGTCCCGACCAGAGCCGGTCACAGTTCCGGTACGGCTTCCAGGTCGAACGCCATGTCCGGGGCCGTTGTCCCGGAGGACGGGGCGTCGAGCCGCTGCTCGCACCAGATGGTCTTGTTCCGGCGCCCGTGGCGGACGCCCCAGCGCGTGCTGAGGCGCATCACGATGTAGAGCCCGCGGCCGCCCTCGTCGCTCGCCCGGGCGTGGCGGAGGTGGGGGCTCGCGCTGTTGGCGTCGGTGACCTCGGACAGCAGCCGTCCACGGTCGTGGATGAGGCGCAGCCGGACCGGCCCGGTGCCGTAGAGGATCGCGTTGGTGACCAGCTCGCTGACGACGAGTTCGGCGGAGTGGGCGGCGTCCTCGAGTTTCCAGGCGGCGAGCTGGCGGTCGACGAGCCTGCGGGCGGTTGCCACCACGGAGGCGTCGGCGGGCAGGGTCCAGTCCGCCACCTGGTCCGGCGGGAACGCGCGGGTGCGGGCGAGCAGGAGGACCGCGTCGTCGTCGTGGGACGGCGCCATCCGGTAGACGGCGGTGTCGCACAGTTCGGCAAGGGGCTGGGTGGTGGAAGCGAGCATGTCCGCGAGCCTGCACGCGGCCTCGGCGCGGTCATGGCCGCCTACGTCGAGAAGACCGTTGGTGAAGTGGGCGATCAGGCTGCCCGGGAGAAGCTCGGTCTCGGCGGCGAAGTAGGCGCGTCCGCCGCCCGCTCCCAGCGGCGGACCCGCGGGGACGTCGACCGTGCGGCGGGTACCGTCCGGGTCGATGACCAGCGGTGCCGGATGTCCGGCGCGGATCATGGTGCAGCGCCTGGAGACCGGGTCGTAGACGGTGATCGCGCAGGTGGCGACCGCGGTGCTTCCGCTCGATGCGGCGCTGCCCGGGAGCTGGGCGCAGACCTCGTCCAGATGGGTGAGCACTTCGTCCGGCTCCAGGTCCTGGAGGGCGAGAGTGCGCACAGCGATTCTCAGCTGGCCCATGGTCGCGGCCGCCTCGATGCCGTGTCCGGTGACGTCGCCGACGATCAGGGCGACTCGGGTGCCCGACAGGGGAATGACGTCGAACCAGTCGCCCCCGGCGGTCTCGGGCAGGTACACGTGGGCGGTCTCCACGGCGGTGAGTGCGGGGACCGCGTCCGGCTGGAGCCTGCGGTGGAGCGCCGTCGCGATCGTGCTTTCGCGGTGGTACCTGTACGCGTTGTCCAGGTGCGCGGAGGCGGCTGAGGCCGCCTGGCGCGCCACGTCCAGGTCCGCTTCCTCGAAGGGGTCCGACCGGTGCCGGTAGAGGGTCAGCAGCCCCAGGACGGTCTCCCGGACCACGAGCGGGGCGACGATCATGGAGTGCACGCCCGCTTCGACCAGGGGAGCGAGGCCCTCGGGGGAGGCCGACAGCCACGAGGAGTCGCGCGAGACGGGAACCAGACGCGCCCGCGCGTCGCCCAGGGCCTGCGCGTACGGGGTGGCGAAGGGGAACGGGCGGCTCTCGCCGTCCTTCCTGCTCCTGGTGGTGTCCGCCGGCGCGAAGGACGCACGGCGCAGCGGGGCGTCCCGCGGCGGGACGTCGGCGAGCCCCGTGCCCGGGTCGCCTGCCTCGTCCAGCAGGTCGACGCTCGCGGCGTCGGCGAACGCGGGCACGAGGGCCCCCACGAGTCCGTCGGCGATGGGCCGTGCCTCCAGCGCCGGGCCGAGAGCAGCGTGCAGGCCGCTGAGGACGGCCAGCCTGTCCGCCGCCGCCTGGTACTCGGTCACGTCCTCGACCACGCCCACCACACGTCTCGGTTCACCGGCCGGTCCGTCGAGGGGGAACAGGGAGACCTGGAAGGTCTGGTTGCTGTAGGGGGCGGACGGCACCCGTCCCCGTACCAGGCGCCGCCGCAGGGGTTCGCCGGTCGTGAGTACCTCGTCGATCAGGGCAGCCGTGGCGTCGGCGTCGAATCCGGGGGCGAAGTCGTGCACCCGGTGGCCGATCACATCCTCGGCGGGGAGATCCCGTACCCCCAGGCCGGAGGGGTTGTACCGCATGACCGTGTGGTCGCTGTCGAAGACGAACAAGCCCTGCGGCGAGTCCGCGAACAGCGCGTTCAGCACCGTGGTGTCGTCGAGGGAAGCATTCACTTGCCGCAGGCTCCCTCCGTGGGCCGTCCCTCTCACCATCCCGCATCGGCCGGAGGCGGCAACCCGGGCTGTCCGTGCTCCGGCGCGGCGGGACTACCGCCCGCCGTCCCGGGCGCGGAGACAGCCGCTCGGCCCCCGGCGGGCGCGGCACGCTGAGCGCGCCCGCGGGTGGGACCACCAGCGGCCGCTTGCCCGCCTGCGACCGGTCAGGGCAGTTCGGCCGCCCGTGGTGCGCTTCCCACCGGCAGGACGGACTCCAGGCCTGCTACGGGGACGGGAGCAGGGCCGGGGCCGGCGGTGAGGAGAGGTGGGAGCGGGGTCGACTGCGTCCGCTGCTGCGGGAGGGTCGGGCGCAGTGCGCGCGGCCCCGGGACCACCGCGTAGTCGGAGCCCAGGAAGTCGGGGGTCAGCTCGCCGGGATCGTCGCCGAGTGCGAGGCGCACGGCCGCCCACGGCACGTTGAGGCCGCACTCGGAGAGCTGGTGCAGGCCACCGGCGGGGCGGGTGTTGACGTCCATGAGGACGGGCTCGCCCGCGTGCATGCGGAACTGGATGTTCGTCAGCCAGTGCAGGCCGAAGGACCGGGCGATCAGGCGGGCCGGCTCGATCCACGCGGGGTCGAGCGTGAAGCCGCGCCGACGGCCGTTCTTCGTCCGGCCCACCGCCAACCGGACCGCTCCGTCGGGGCCGGTGAGGCAGTCGACGGAGACCTCCGGCTCCTCCAGGCGCGGCATCACGAGCCAGTCGACGGACCGCTCGGTGCGCCGCAGTGCCCTCGTCACCAGCTCCAACGGCACGTACGGGCTCGGGAATCCGGTCAGGTGCAGCATGGAGAACGGCGCCCGGGTGATGATGCGGAAGCCGACGCCGCCCTCGCCACCGGTCGGCTTGAAGCACGCCTTGCCGCCCTGCGCCTCGATGGCGTCCACCGCCGCGAGCAGCTGCGCCTCGTCGCGAACCCGCCACCAGGGCGGCACCGCGACGCCGACCCGCCGCACGGTCTCGTAGGCCAGTGCCTTGTTCGCGAAGAGGCCTATCGCCTCGGCGGGCGGGGCGAGCAGCGCCGTCCCGAGGGCCGCGAAGTCCTCGCGGTGCGCGGCCAGAGCCGCCTGGTGGAGGACGGGTACGAACACGTCCGTGCCGCGCCGCGCGCACTGGTCGAGTGCGTACTCGACGTACCCGGCGGGCGACAGGTTCTCCGGCTCCGGCGCGCAGGTGTCGGCAGCCGCGAGTACCGGGGAGTCAGGGTCGGCGTGCGTGGCGTGGATCTCGACAGGACGGCCGTGCGGATTGTGCCGCAGCTGATCCATGAAGAACACGTTCTCCGCGTACGTGCGGTTGAGCCAGACGCGTACGGGAGAGACCATGCAGGCCGCCTTCCGGGGGTGCGGACACGGCGGGGCGGGGCCGGGTCCGGTCGGTGAGAGGGGGAGGGGACGCCGACCACCTGCGACGCGGAGAACCGCAGGTGGGAGAGCGTTGGGGTGATCCTAGGGGGCAGGACGGCCCGCATTGCTACGTGCGTGTTACGGATTCGGCCGCGACCGCACGCGCGTGACGCTTCCCTCGTGCCGTCTCTCCGCAAGCCTCCTCGCGGCGTTCTTCCCGCTTCTCCTACGCGACCGGCTTCCGGATCGCGGCGATGTCGAACTGGAGGCGGAGCTTCTCGCTGACCATGGCTCCGCCTTCAGCGAGGCGGGCGTTGTAGGTGAGGCCCCAGTCGGTGCGGTTGATGGTGGTGGTGCCGTCGAAGCCGACCCGTTCGTCGCCGAAGGCGTCCGTGACGAAGCCGATGTAGGTGAGGTCCAGGTCGACCGGGTTGGTGGTGCCCCGGATCGTGAGGTCTCCCGTCATGCGGAAGAGGTCCTGGGTGACGAGGCTCACCGCTGAACTGGTGAAGACCATCCGGGGGTGCTTCCGGGCGTCCAGGAACTCCCGCCCGACGAGGTGCGCGTCGCGCTGTTCCACGCCGGTGTCGACGCTGGCGGTGGCGATGGCGATCTCGGCCCGGGAGCGGGAGGGGGTGCTGCCGTCGAAGTAGAGGAGGCTCTCGTACTCGGCGAAGGAACCCCGCACCGTCGTCACCATGGCGTGCCGCACGGAGAATCCGATCCTGCTGTGCGCCGGATCGATCATCCATTCTCCGGTGAGTCCCTTCAGCGCGGGATGGGGAAGCACGGCGGCAGGCGCGACCGTCGTGTCCGTGTCCGTGCCCGTGTCAGCTGTGCGTCGGGGCGTTGAGCTGCGGCTGAAGATGTTCATGAGGTACTTAGTTACTGTGAGAAAACGATCAAGGTAAGAGAGCGTCGACGAATCCGAACATGTGCATGTGAACCTTCACAAAGGTGGAGCCCTCGTGGGTGCGCGGCGTAGCGCCCGGGTGAGCGGCCCTCCGGCACGACCGCGCTGGGGGCGGTGACCGACCGGGCGGTCGGCGTACGACTGCTCCGCGGTCCGTCTGCGACTTCGTCCGTGGGCCGCGGGGAGCCGCGTACGGCGCGTCGGACTTCCGGTGGGCGCCGCGCAAGAGGCCCGGTGGGAACCCGAGTGGGTCCGGGACCGGCCGCGGGGGAGCGCCGTCACCCGGTCGTGCTGCCGGGGTGTCCGGAGGAGGGCAGCCGCCAGTCGAACGGGAAGAAGTCCGACGCCCAGGAGGCGTCCGCGGCAGTCAGTGCGGCCACGTTCTCCGGTGTGCGCAACAGGCATCGATTGAACAGCAGTTGACGCCGCTCGGTGGGAGTCAGCAGCGCTTCGGAGGGGTCGGGGTTCGCTCCGCCGTCATCCAGGTCCCTTCGGCCGTCGGCGTTGACCCGTCTGCCCGTCGGCGTCCGGTGGTCCAGGCGGAAGCCGGTGCGCCACTGGGAGTTGCTGCCCCACCCCTGCGACAGGTCGACGGTGGGCCGGTGGCGGCGCAGGAAGGTCCAGTAGAGCGGGGAGCGGTCGGCGACTCCGCGCTCCGCGTGCCGGGAGCCGGCCCGGACGCGTACGCCGGCACGGCTGAACAGCAGTGGCCCCAGCCACAGTCCCGGCCAGACCGTCCCGGTCACGCGGGCGGCCTCCTCCGGATCCTCGGCCTGCTCGACCTCGACGATTTCGTGGAGGAAGGGGTCGAAGGGGCCCGTCGGCCCGAACGGCCGCAGCCCCAGGTCGGTGAACAGGCGGAGGTACTGCTCCAGGCCGAGCGCCGGCCATCCGTCGAGCGAGCGCGACCGGCGGGCCCAGGGCGCCTCGATCCCGGGGGCGGGAGGAGGCTGGTGGGCCAGGAGCAGCGCGTCGCTGACCCGGCTGAGGGCGTACAGCTCCCAGCTCGTCGCCGCGCGAAGATCGGGCGGTCCGTCGAAGTCCTCCCGGCAGAGCGAGTCCGCCGCCTTCGCCAGCCAGGCCGGGTAATCGGCCCCCGCGGCGCGTGCGAGCCACGGCGCCACCACCGCCCCGAAGGTGTTCGTGCCCTTGTGTCCCAGCAGTTCCTGGTAGAGCTCCCTGGCGTCGACCGACGTCGCTTCCTCGTCCATCCGTGCAGCGTAGCGACGCCGCCGAACCGGGATCGAGCGATTTCCCGCTGCGCGGGGACCCTGTGAGGCTGCTGCGGGATACCCGGCAGCCGTCCTTCGAGGGCGAGTCGGGGTTCCGCTCGGGCTGTCGGGGGAACCGGCGGCCGAAGGCGAAGTGAATCGGTCCTCCACCGGTGGCAACCTTTTGGTCCCGTGCGGCGACTACGAGTCCGGAACCCCCCGTCTTCCCGCCGGGAACCGAGGAACGGAACAGCCCATGGCACCGTACGGACGCACGACACCGGAACACTGGTTCCTCGGGGCCGCGGCGGCCGGGTCGGGGTCTGCGACGGTGCGGGTTCCGGGCTTCCCCCAGCCGTCCGGGAGCATCGCGGGACTCCCCGGTCCCTGACTCTCTCCAGCAGCGTCGAAGCGCTTCGACGCCTCTCTGGACAGTTCCTCGGAGTCCGTCTAGGCTCGTTTGAATCTCTGCATGTCAGAGGGGTGTTGGGGGAGGAAATGGCTGCTTCGAAGCGCTTCACCTCCATCCCCTTGCCATCGTTGTTCTGCCGTCCCGTCACCTGTCACAGTCACCCGTAAGGGAGAGCGCATGGTCACCCTGGCCGAGGTCGCCCAGCACGCCGGAGTCTCCGCGAGCACGGTGAGCTACGTCCTCAGCGGGAAGCGGTCCATCTCCGGGCCCACCCGGGAGCGAGTGGAACTGAGCATCCAACAGCTCGGCTACCACCCCAACGCCGGGGCCCGCGCGCTCGCCAGCAGCCGATCCAACATCATCGCTCTGATGGTGCCGTTGCGTACCGACATGTACGTGCCGGTGATGATGGAGATCGCCATCGCGGTGGCCACCACCGCCCGAACGCACGGCTACGACGTACTGCTCCTCACCGGTGAGGAAGGTCCGGCCGCCGTCCGGCGGATCGCCGGGAGTTCGCTGGCCGACGCGTTGATCCTCATGGACGTGGAACTGCACGACGAGCGCCTGCCCGTGCTGCGGGACACCGAACGGGCCGCCGTACTCATCGGGTTGCCCGCCGACGTGACCGGACTGACCTGTGTGGACCTCGACTTCGAGGCGACCGGAGCGCTGTGTCTGGATCACCTGGCCGGACTCGGGCACCGGGAGGTCGCCGTGATCGGCGAGGCGCCCGCGGTCTACGAACGGCACACCGGCTTCGCCGAGCGCACCATTGACGGCATCCGGGCCAAGGCGCGCGACACCGGGGTGACCGTGCTGCACCGGCCCTGCGAGGGCGGTTACGCGGCGATGGCGCAGACCCTGTCCCGGATCTTCGACGAACGGCCGGGCACCACCGGGTTCATCGTCCAGAACGAGTCCGCCGTGGAGCCGCTGCTCAACCTCCTCCAGCAGCAGGGCCGTGCCGTGCCCGAGGACGTCTCGGTGGTCGCGGTCTGCCCCGAACAGGTGGCGGTGCAGGCCTCGGTGCGGCTCACCTCCGTCGCCATTCCCGCTCAGGAGATGGGGCGCCGGGCGGTCGAGCTGGTGGTGGCCAAGCTCACCGGCCGCGGTACGGACGAGGTCGAGCTGATCGCGCCGGAGCTGACGGTACGGGCGAGTACGGGC
>NZ_JBHWZJ010000036.1:0-35528 GCF_042728415.1 Streptomyces sp. NPDC060198
CGGGGGCACCGGCCTCGTGCCGCTCACCGGCCCGGGGACCGGTGAGCGGGAGCCGTACTAGTGGGAGTGACCGTGGCCGTGACCGGCCTCGGCCTCTTCCTCGGCCGGCTTCTCGACGACCAGGGTCTCGGTCGTGAGCAGCAGCGACGCGATGGACGCGGCGTTCTCCAGGGCGGAGCGGGTGACCTTGACCGGGTCGATGACGCCGGCCTTGATCAGGTCGCCGTACTCGCCGGTGGCGGCGTTGAAGCCCTGGCCCTTGTCGAGCTCGGAGACCTTCGAGGTGATGACGTAACCCTCGAGGCCGGCGTTCTCGGCGATCCAGCGCAGCGGCTCGACGGCGGCGCGGCGCACGACCGCGACACCGGTGGCCTCGTCGCCGGTCTTGCCGAGGTTGCCCTCCAGGACCTTGACGGCGTGGACGAGGGAAGAGCCACCACCGGAGACGATGCCCTCCTCGACCGCGGCGCGGGTCGCGGAGATGGCGTCCTCCAGACGGTGCTTCTTCTCCTTGAGCTCGACCTCGGTGGCGGCACCGACACGGATCACGCACACGCCGCCGGCCAGCTTCGCGAGGCGCTCCTGGAGCTTCTCGCGGTCCCAGTCGGAGTCCGTGTTCTCGATCTCGGCCTTGATCTGGTTGACGCGGCCCTTGACGTCAGCGGCGTCGCCGCCACCGTCGACGATGGTCGTGTCGTCCTTGGAGACGGTCACGCGGCGGGCGGTGCCCAGCACGTCCAGACCGGCCTGGTCGAGCTTGAGGCCGACCTCCTCGGCGATGACGGTCGCACCCGTGAGGGTGGCGATGTCGCCGAGCATGGCCTTGCGGCGGTCGCCGAAGCCCGGGGCCTTCACCGCGACGGCGTTGAAGGTGCCACGGATCTTGTTGACGACGAGGGTGGAGAGCGCCTCGCCCTCGACGTCCTCGGCGATGATCAGCAGGGGCTTGGAGCCGCCGGCCTGGATGACCTTCTCCAGCAGCGGGAGCAGCTCCTGGATCGAGCCGATCTTGCCCTGGTGGATCAGGATGTACGGGTCGTCGAGGACGGCCTCCATACGCTCCTGGTCGGTCACCATGTACGGGGACAGGTAGCCCTTGTCGAAGGCCATGCCCTCGGTGAACTCGAGGTCCAGGCCGAAGGTGTTGGACTCCTCGACGGTGATGACACCGTCCTTGCCGACCTTGTCCATCGCGTCCGCGATGAGCTCGCCGACCTGCGGGTCCTGCGCGGACAGCGCGGCCACGGCGGCGATGTCGGACTTGTCCTCGATCGGGCGGGCGGTCGCGAGGAGCTCCTCGGACACGGCCTTGACCGCGGCGTCGATGCCCTTCTTCAGGGAGGCCGGGGAGGCGCCCGCGGCGACGTTGCGCAGACCCTCGCGGACGAGCGCCTGGGCGAGCACGGTGGCGGTGGTGGTGCCGTCACCGGCGACGTCGTTGGTCTTGGTGGCGACCTCCTTCACCAGCTGGGCACCGAGGTTCTCGAACGGGTCGTCGAGCTCGACCTCGCGCGCGATGGTGACACCGTCGTTGGTGATGGTGGGCGCGCCGAACTTCTTGTCGATGACGACGTTGCGGCCCTTGGGGCCGATCGTCACCTTGACCGTGTCGGCAAGCTTGTTGACGCCGCGCTCAAGGGCGCGACGGGCGTCCTCGTCGAACTTCAGAATCTTCGCCATGGGCTGTTTTCCCTCTCGAACGAACTGCGCCCCTCGCCACCCGGCTAGTTATTTCGCAGGGGGCCAGGGGCGCAGAACACACAGCAAATGTGGGTGAATTACTTCTCGATGATCGCGAGGACGTCGCGCGCCGAGAGGACGAGGTACTCCTCGCCGTTGTACTTCACCTCGGTGCCGCCGTACTTGCTGTACAGGACGACATCGCCGGTCTTGACGTCGAGCGGAAGGCGCTCGCCGTTCTCGAAGCGGCCCGGGCCCACGGCCAGGACGACGCCCTCCTGGGGCTTCTCCTTGGCGGTGTCCGGAATGACCAGGCCGGAAGCCGTGGTCTGCTCGGCGTCGAGCGGCTGGACCACAATGCGGTCCTCGAGCGGCTTGATCGCAACCTTGGAGCTGGTGGTCGACACGATCCGGTCTCCCCCTTCGGAGATCTCACGGGGTTTAACAGTCTGGGTCGGCGACCGGGCCGGATCCGTCGTCGCGGGTGCCGGACCTGCCCTGTCGCACGGTACTGCTGGCACTCTCCAGGGGGGAGTGCCAGCACCGAGACTATGACTGCGATTAGCACTCGGTCAAGCGGAGTGCCAATTGAGTACCCGCGCGTGGCGTCGGCCGCCCCCCGGGGCGGGCCGTCCGGGGGGACGTGTGCCCGGGTTCCTCGCGGGGGTGCGCGCCCTGACGACGCGCAGGCCCGGTGCCGGCGGGGAGCCTCCGGGCGCCCGTGAAGACGGCGCGGGGGCGGCAGGCGCCGCCGCGGTCCCGCCCGGGGGTCAGACGTAGTCCTCCAGCCGGGCGACCGCGTACCCCTTGTCCGTGATGACCTTCATGACGTTGCGGACCATGTCGGTCATGGTCCCCTTCCACTGCTCGCGCCCCTGGAAGTGGGTGAGGACGATGTCGCCGGGGTGCAGGTCCCGGTCCCACTCCCGCCAGTCCATGTGGTCGGGGAACGCCTCCTCCGCCCAGAGCGGCACGGCCTTGATCCCGCAGGACTTGGCGACGACGAGGGTGTCGCGGTTGTAGTTGCCGTACGGCGGCCGGAGCAGCACCGGTCGCTTGCCGAAGTGCTTCTCGATCCTGTCCTGCTGGTCGCAGATCTCCTTCTTCTGCTGTGCGTAGGAGAGGCCGGGCAGGTAGGGGTGGGTGAGGGTGTGGTTGTTGAGCGTGACCCCCTTCTCCTGCATCCGGGCGAAGTAGCCGTAGTCCTCGCTCGCGAGGTAGTCGCTGAGGAAGGCGCTGTACGGGATCTTCAGCTCGTCCATCATCCGCAGGAATTGGGGGTCCTTCTCGGCCCCGTCGTCGATGGTGAGGAAGACGATCCGCTCGTCGGTGGGGACGGTCGTGAACACCTGCGGCAGGTCCTCGCCGTCGTCGACCTCGAACCCCTCGCGGCTGGTGATCCGCGGCTTCTCGGCGGGCGGCGCCGGGGCGGCCAGCGGGACGTCCGCCAGCCCCCACTTCCTGGCGACCGCGACCCGCTGCGCCTGGCGTCGCTTCAGCCGCTCCGCGTAGGAGAGGAGGGCGCTGACCGGGGCGGCCTGCGGAGCCGCTCCGGCCGCCGCCCGGCCGCCCGCGCCCGCCGCGCCCTGGCGGGAGTGGTGGCCGGCGCCCGGGGAGCCCTGGCCGCATCCGGAGGCGAGAGCGGCGCCTAGCAGGGCCACGAGGGCGACCGTGCCGGATCTGCCCCGCTTCGCCGTTCTTTTTTCTTTTTGTCGTACTAGTTGCATGGCGCCGCATCCTGCCAGCCCTCCCCCGGCGCCCCGACCCGACACCGCCGGGCGTCCGGCGGCGTCCCCCGCCTGGCGCACAGCCCGTGGGGCGGGGCAGGCGGCCCGGAACGGCCCGCGCCTGCCGCTGGCCCACAATGGGACGGGTGAACGCTCCTCTCCCCGCCGTCGACGGCCCCGCCGACCCGCTCGCCTCCTTCGCCGCCCTGCGTACGCCCGAAGGCGCCGCCCTCCTGGACGGACTGCGGGACCACGACCCGGCGCGCGAGCTGGCCACCGCCACCCGGCTGCGCCGCGACCACGCCCCCGACCTGGTCTCGGCCGCGCTGGGACAGGCCCGGCTGCGGCAGCGGGCGGTGGCGAAGTTCGGCGCCGATGACGCGTACCGGATGTACTTCACGCCCAACGGCGTCGAGCAGGCCACCCGCACCTCGGTCGCCACCTACCGCGCCGGACGGTTCGCCGCGCTCGGCGGGGTGCGCCGGGTGGCGGACCTGTGCTGCGGCATCGGTGGTGACGCGATCGCGCTGGCCCGTGCCGGCATCGCGGTGCTCGCGGTCGACCGCGACCCGCTCACCGCGGAGGTGGCCCGCGCCAACGCCGAGGCCCTCGGCCTGTCCGGCCTGATCGAGGTCCGGTGCGCCGACGTGACCGACATCGACACCTCCCCGTACGACGCCGTCTTCGTCGACCCCGCCCGGCGCGGCGGACGCGGCCGGATCTTCGACCCTGAGGCGTACTCGCCCCCGCTGTCCTGGGCGACCGCCGCCGCACTGAAGGCCCCGCGCGCGGCACTGAAGATCGCACCGGGCATCCCGCACGAGGCGATCGGCCCGGAGGCCGAGGCCGAGTGGATCTCGGACGGCGGGGACGTGAAGGAGGCGGTGCTCTGGTACGGCGAGGGCTTCGAGGCCGGTTCCTACCGGGCGACCCTGCTGCCGTCCGGGGCCACCCTCGCCACCCGCTCCCCGCTGCCGGCCCCGCCGGTCGGGCCGGTCGGCCGCTACCTGTACGAGCCGGACGGCGCGGTGATCCGGGCCAGCCTGGTCGCCGACGTCGTGGCCCGGTGCGGCGGGCGGCTGATCGACGAGACGATCGCCTACGTCACCAGCGACCGGCCGTACGCCTCCCCGTACACCTCCGCGTACGAGATCACCGACCAGCTCCCCTTCAACATGAAGCGGCTGAAGGCGCTGCTGCGGGAACGGGAGGTGGGGGTGCTGACGGTGAAGAAGCGCGGCTCGGCGGTGGAACCGGAGGAGGTCCGCCGCCGGATGAAGCTCGCGGGGCCGAACTCCGCGACGGTCCTGCTGACCCGGGTCGCCGGGGCCCCGACCATGCTGATCGGCCGCCCGGTCCGGCCGGACGCCTGAGCGCTCCGCCCGGGTCAGGCGGCGGGCCCGGCCGCCGCCGGGCCACCGAGTGCGCGCAGCACCCAGCGGCGATGGGAGACCGCGGTGACCGCGCAGGTCAGGCCGGTGATCCAGGCGCAGAGGCCGACACCCATGCCCAGGATCACCACGCCGTAGGTGTCCTCGCCCGGCGCGGCCGACGCCGGGACGGCCACGCAGGTGAACAGGCCGGCGGCGCACAGGGCGTAGGACAGCAGCAGCCAGGCGAGCCCGAGGCCGGGCACCCGCAGCGGCCGGTCCCCGTCCGGGTCGCGGTCGAGCGTCCCCCAACCGGCGAGCAGCGTCCGGACCTTGCGTGCGCGTGCGACGCCGAGCCCGAAGAACGCGGCCGCCGGCACGAACAGGGCGATGCCCACGAAGAGCAGGACGATCGCGAACAGGTCGCTGATCGGATCGAGGGACTCCTCGTAGGAGGCGATCCCCGCGCCGACGGACGCCCAGCCGAGAGCGGCCACTGCGCCCCAGGTCAGGACGAGGGCGAGCCGTCCGCCGCCGACGTGCAGACGCACCAGTTCGCCGAGGACCGCGGCCCGGTCGGCGAGCAGCGAGGAGCGGTCGGGCCAGGAGCGGATCTCCACGGGTGGCGGGGGTGGCGGCAGCACGGCACGGGACGACATGGCGCCGACCCTACCGAGCCGGCACAGGACCCGCCGCGGAACCCCGCGCGCGACCGCTCGACGTCCGGTTTCCGGTACGCGGCAAAGAGGCCCATGAACCCAACCGCGTCCCGATACAGTGCCGTTCGTTCATTCCGAGGCACACGGTCGACCGGGAAAAACCAAAGCCATGGGCCGACAACAGCATGACGCGGACGGGGTGTTGCAGCCCCGGGGGGAGAACGACCGGCGCACGGTGGCCGGTTATCGGCTGACGGCGAGACTCGCTTTCGGCGGCATGGGCGAGGTCCACCTCTCGCACACCCCGGGCGCCGTCCGGTGGCCGTCAAGGTGATCCCGCCCGACCTCGCAGGGAACCGCGAGTTCCGGCGGCGCTTCCACCAGGAGTCGCCGCCGGGGTACCACCCTCAGGCGTTGAGCAGCGTCTGGACGTCGAGCTTGACCATGCCCATCATCGCCTTCATGGCGCGGTCGGCGCGGTCCCGGTCGGGTCCGCCGAGGATCTCGGGGAGCGCGCGCGGCACGATCTGCCAGGAGAGGCCGTACCTGTCCTTGAGCCAGCC
Organism: Streptomyces sp. NPDC060198; assembly: GCF_042728415.1. Taxonomy (NCBI): domain Bacteria; kingdom Bacillati; phylum Actinomycetota; class Actinomycetes; order Kitasatosporales; family Streptomycetaceae; genus Streptomyces; species Streptomyces sp. NPDC060198. The sequence continues at coordinate 6,000 of NZ_JBHWZJ010000036.1, forward strand.
GCACTGGCTCTCCTCACCGCCCTCGGTGAGGGCGGCCCAGAAGTGGTCCACCTCGGCCTGGTCCGCGCAGTCCACGGAGAGCGAGAGCGCCTCGGTGAAGTGGAACGCCGGCCCGCCGTTGAGGCCCAGGTACTCCTGGCCTGCCAGGAGGAAGCGGACGGTCATCACGGTGCCGGTCTCGGCCGGGCCGGCGTCCGGGTAGCGGGCGGTCTCCAGGACGCGCGAGTCGCCGCCGAACACGGAGACGTAGAAGTCGGCGGCCTCGGCGGCCCGGCCGTCGAACCAGAGACAGGGGGTGATCTTCTGCATGGTCTTCTCCTCCACGAGGTCCCGCCGGGCCCGGACCCGGTCACCGGCCCGGGGCTCTGGAAGGTAGACCCGGACCGGCCCCGGAACTCATCGGACACGCGGGCCCACCGCCCGTACGGCGGCGCGCGGGCCCGGGAAGGAGCCCGTCGTCAGGAGTCGACCGGCCCCAGCGACTCGAAGCGCCAGCGGTGCACCGCGCGGGTGATCAGCCGCTCGTCGGGCTCGGGAAGCTCCGGCAGCTGGTCGCCGTACTCCCTCGGCCACCAGGTGATCACCAGGACCCGGTCCTGCGGGGCGCGCAGCAGCTCGGTGCGCAGCGGGGTGCGGGCGAGTTCGCCGGCGCGGGCGCGGGCCCACTCCAGCAGTTCCGTACCCCGCCCGTCGGTGGCGCGGGCCTCCCACATCAGGGCGACGGTCATGAGTACAGGTTGTCCTTGCTGACCTCGTGCACGTGGTCGTGGGTGTGGCCGTGCTGTGCGCCGGGGACGTGCGGGTCGGTCACCGGCAGCGAGGAGTCGGCGGAGAGCTCCCAGTCGGAGGCGGGCCGGTTGCGGGCGACCATCTCGGCGCCGAGCGCGGCGACCATCGCGCCGTTGTCGGTGCAGAGTCCGGGGCGGGGTACCCGGAGCCGGATTCCGGCGCGCTCGCAGCGCTCCTGGGCCAGTGCGCGGAGCCGGGAGTTGGCCGCGACGCCGCCGCCGATCATCAGGTGGTCGACGCCCTCGTCCTTGCAGGCGCGGACGGCCTTGCGGGTGAGCACGTCCACCACGGCTTCCTGGAAGGACGCCGCCACGTCGCGTACCGGCACCTCCTCGCCGGCCGCGCGCTTCGCCTCGATCCAGCGGGCGACGGAGGTCTTGAGCCCGGAGAAGGAGAAGTCGTACGCGGGGTCGCGGGAGCCGGACAGGCCGCGCGGGAAGGCGATGGCCTTGGGGTCGCCCTCGCGGGCGAGGCGGTCGATGACCGGGCCACCGGGGAAGCCGAGGTCCAGCACGCGGGCGATCTTGTCGAAGGCCTCGCCCGCCGCGTCGTCGATGGTGGCGCCGAGCGGCCGTACGTCGCTGGTGATGTCGGGGGCGAGGAGCAGCGAGGAGTGGCCGCCGCTGACCAGCAGGGCCATGGTCGGCTCGGGCAGCGGGCCGTGCTCCAGCTGGTCGACGCAGATGTGCGAGGCGAGGTGGTTCACGCCGTAGAGCGGCTTGCCGAGGGCGTACGCGTACGCCTTGGCGGCCGAGACGCCGACGAGCAGCGCTCCGGCGAGGCCGGGTCCCGCGGTGACGGCGATGCCGTCCAGGTCGCGGGCGCTGACGCCGGCTTCCTTCAGGGCGCGCTCGATGGTGGGGACCATCGCCTCCAGGTGAGCGCGGGAGGCGATCTCCGGGACGACTCCGCCGAAGCGGGCGTGGGTGTCCACGCTGGACGCGACGGCGTCGGCGAGGAGGGTGGTGCCGCGCACGATGCCGACGCCGGTCTCGTCGCAGGAGGTCTCGATGCCGAGAACGAGCGGTTCGTCAGCCATTGCCATCAGCCATTCTCTGTTCCTTGTACGTGGAGGCGCATGACGAGTGCGTCGATGTTGCCCGGCTGGTAGTAGCCGCGCCGGAAGCCGATCGGCTCGAAGCCGAAGCGTTCGTAGAGCTTCTGGGCGCGGGTGTTGTCGACCCGGACTTCGAGCAGCACGGTCGCGCATTCGAAGGCGGTGGCGTGCTTCAGCAGGTCGGTGAGGAGCTCCGAGCCGAGGCCGCCGCCCCAGTGGTCGCGGGTGACGCCGATGGTCTGCACGTCGGCGAGGTCGCCGGCGGCGGCGAGGCCGGCGTAGCCGACGATCCGCCCGGTGGCGGGTTCCTCGGCGACGACGTAGCGCCGGGTGGCGTGCGGGCCCCGGGCGTGGGCGAGTTCGGACCAGAACATCCCGGCCGACCAGGCGTCGTCGGGGAAGAGCTCGTGTTCGAGTTCCAGCACCGGTTCGATGTCCCACCAGCGCATCTCACGCAGTCCGGCGGTCGGGACGGGCGCCTCGGTCGCTCCGGTCACTTCGGGGTGACCACCTTGTAGTTCTTCGGGACCTGCGCGTCGGGCCTGCGGAGGTAGAGCGGCTGCGGGTCGAGCAGCTTCTCGCCCGCGGCCAGGCGTTCGGCGGCGAGGGCGGCGAGCGCCCCGGCCGAGACGTGCTCGGGTCCGCGGGCGTCCGGGAAGGAGTCGGGGTAGAGCACCGCTCCGGCGCCGACGACGGGCAGCCCGGCCAGTTCCCCGGCGATGTCGGCGGGCCGGTCGACGGAGGGCCCGCCGGTCCGGGTGCGGGGGTCCTCGTACCGTGCCCAGTAGACCTCCTTGCGGCGGGCGTCCGTGGCGACGGCGAAGGGTCCGGTGATCCCGGCCTCCTCGGCGGCGTACGCGAGTCCGTCCAGGGTGCAGAGACCGTGCACGGGGACGGAGAGCGCGGAGGCGAACGTCGCGGCGGTCACCAGGCCGACGCGCAGCCCGGTGTAGGGGCCGGGGCCGACGCCCACGACGATGCCGGTGACGGCGTCGAGGGTGGTTCCGGCCTCGGCGAGGACGCGGTCGACGGTGGGGAGCAGCAGCTCCCCGTGGCGTCGGGCGTCCACCTGGCCGGACTCCGCTACGACGGAGGTGCCGTCGTGGAGGGCGACGGTGACGGCGGGGGTGGCGGTATCCATGGCGAGCAAGAGCACGCAAACAGCCTACGGCTCCCCCGGCCGAGGCAGCGCGCCCGTACGTCGTCCCGGTGGGCCCCGTGGCTGCTGCTACCGTCACCCGGGATACACGAGTACGACGTAAACCTTGTACGACATGCGACAAGTGGCATGCGGCGGACCGTATGCGAAAGGGGAGCTCAGGTGGCAAGGGGCAGCTCGGGAATCGTGGCCGGGCTCACTGCGGCGGCCGTCGCCGCGGTCGCATTCCTCGCTTACCAGGCATCGGCGAACGCCCCCGATTCGGTGGCCGACGTCTCGGCGAGCGCCTCCGCGCCCGCGTCCGCGAAGAAGCCCGCGACGAAGCCCGTGCCCACCGTCGACCCGCTCGCGGTTCCGGCCGGTTCCGGGACCGGTCTGCGGGTCGTGTACGCCCTCAAGGACAGGCGGGTGTGGCTGGTCGGCGAGGACGGCGAGGCAGCGCGGACGTTCAAGGTGGTGCCGAGCAGCGTCAGCCCCGCGCCGGGCTCGTACGCGGTCTACTCCCGCACCGGCACGGTGACCGGCTCGGACGGTGTGCCGATCGAGCACGTGGTGCGGTTCGCCGAGGTGGACGAGACCGTGATCGGCTTCAGCGCGGCGCAGGACGGCTCGCTGCCGACCCCGGACCCGACGCTGAAGACCGGCGGGGTGCGGATGACGCGGAAGGACGCCGACGCGCTGTGGTCGTTCGCCACGGTCAGCGTGAAGGTCGTCGTCGTCCGCTGAGGGCCGCCCCCGCGCCGTGGGTGATCAGGCCGCTTCGCGCTGTGCGGGCGGCCTGATTCCGTGCACCGTGGCGGCGGTGTCGGTGTCGTCCTCGTTCGCCGCGTCACCGTGCGCGTCGCCGTCCTCCGTCGCGCGGGCGGCGTCCGCCGCCTCCGTGGGAGTGGCCGGCGGGGTCGACACCGCGCTGGCCGCCGCACACGACGCGAGCAGGACCTTCATCGGCACCCCGGAGGGGGACGGGTACCGGACTTCTCGCTCGGGCGTCGGCATGGATGCCTCCTGGGCTCCACTGGAGGAGTAGTTAGGTATACCTAACCAGTTCGCCACCCCATAGCACCACGGGCGGGGCGGTCTGTGCAACATTTTACCGACGCCTTGTCGGAAACCACCCGCGAATACGTCCGCGGGATGCCCGGCACGGCCGGGTACGCCCTCGCCGCGCACCCGGCCGCACATGCGCCCGCGGGGCGCCTCCCCCTGGGAAGGCGCCCCGCGACGATGCTTCCGGCTCCCGCCGTCGATCGGTCCTCAGCCGGTCGTGCCGCCGATCCGGGTCCGCAGGTCCGCCCAGCGCGCCCCGACCCCCGCGAGAGTCACCTCGCGCCGCTCGTCGTCGGTGTCGCCGGTGGCGCGGTCGATGACCACGTGGAGCCGGTCGTCGGAGAGCTCCTCGACCTTGCCGTCGCCCCACTCCACGACCACCACCGAGTCGGGCAGCGACACGTCGAGGTCCAGGTCCTCCATCTCGTCGAGCCCGCCGCCCAGGCGGTAGGCGTCGACGTGGACCAGGGCGGGGCCGTCGCCCAGCGGGGGGTGGACCCGGGCGATCACGAAGGTGGGGGACGTGACGGCGCCCCGCACCCCGAGTCCCTCGCCGAGGCCCCGGGTCAGGGTCGTCTTCCCGGCGCCGAGTTCGCCGGTGAGCATCACCAGGTCGCCGGGGGCCAGCAGCCGGGCCAGTTCGCGGCCCAGCTCCGTCATCTGTTCGGGTGACTCGACGGCGATGCGTACGGTGACGGCGTCCGGGGCCGCCGCGGTCTCAGCGGCCGGGCCGTTGTGCGGTGCTTCCATGTCCGCCCACGTTAGTCGGAGCGGGTACGGCTCCGATCCGCACCAGCAGGTCCGCGAGCCGGTCGGTCACCGTCTCGGGGTGCTCCAGCATCACCAGATGGCCCGCGTCCGGCACGATGACCAGCTCCGCGTCGGGCAGCACGTCGGCGATGGCCTCGCTGTGCGGGCTGGGGGTGACCAGGTCCTTCTCGCCCGCCAGGATCAGCACCGGCATGTCCCGGAAGACGGGCAGCGCCGCGCTCTTGTCGTGCTCCGTGAACGCCGGGTAGAACTCGGCGACCACGTCGATGGGGGTCGCCTCGATGAGCCGCTCCGCGAACCGGGCGACCGCCGGGTCCACGTCACGCGAGCCGAAGGAGTAGCGCTTGATCAGGCTCGCGAAGAGGTCCGCGGTGGCCCGGCGCCCCCGTTCCACCAGCTCCGTCTGCGTGCCGAGCGCCTTCAGCACCCCGGGGAGCACCCGGCGCACCGCGTTGACGCCCGCGACCGGCAGCCCGAAGCTGACCTCGCCGAGCCGGCCGCTGGACGTGCCGACGAACGCGGCGGCGGCGACCCGGTCGCGGATCAGGGCCGGGTACTGGTCGGCGAGCGCCATCATCGTCATGCCGCCCATCGAGTGCCCGACCAGCACCAGGCGCCCCTCCGGGGCCGCCGCGTCGATGACCGCTTTCAGGTCCCGGCCCAGCTGGTCGATGGTGACCGGCACCCCGTCCGCCTGGGACCGGCCGCGCGCCGACCGGCCGTGGCTGCGCTGGTCCCAGTGGACCGTGCGGACCAGCCCGCGCAGCGCCGCGCGCTGGAAGTGCCAGGAGTCCTGGGCGAGGCAGTAGCCGTGGCTGAAGACGACGGTGACGGGTCCGGGCGTCTTGCGGCCGAAGAGGCGGCGCTTGCGCGGACCGGTGCCGCCGGCGTTCGGGCCTGCGGCCGGCTCGACCTCGTCGGTCTCGTAGTACAGCGCGGTGCCGTCGTCGGCGACCGCCTGGCCGGGGGTGCCGCGCAGGGCTCCGTACGGCCCGGAGGCGTCCAGGGCGAGGCGCGCCCTCTTGCGCATGCCCCGGCCGACCGTGAGCCGTTCGACGGCCACCCCGGCCGCCGCACCCGCGGCGAGCACTCCTATGGCGGCCCCGGCGACCGAGGCCCTGCGCCATCCGCCCGCCGCGGCGGTCGCCGCCGCCACCACGTCTCCCGCGGCCCCCGCGCTGCTGTCGCTCACCGTGCCCGCTCCTCGTCCGTGGTCGTGGTCCGTGCTCGTCGGTGGTGCCGTACGCCGTGGCTGCCGCTACTCGCCGACGTGTACCCGGGGCACCCGGGTACCGATCCTGGTGACGATCTCGTACGCGATGGTGTCCGCCGCCACCGCCCAGTCCTCGGCGGTCGGCTCGCCCCGGTCGCCCGGCCCGAAGAGCACCGCCTCGGCGCCCGGCTCGGTGCGGTCGCCCTCCAGGTCCACGACGAACTGGTCCATCGCGACGCGCCCGGCGACGGTCCGCACCCGGCCCGCGACCAAGACCGGGCCGCGGCCCGACGCGTGGCGCGGGATGCCGTCGGCGTACCCGAGCGGCACCAGGGCGAGGGTGGTCTCGGCCGGGGTCGTGTAGTGGTGGCCGTAGCTGATGCCGTGTCCGGCGGGGACCTGCTTGACCAGCGCGACGGAGGCGGCGAGCGTCATCACCGGGCGCAGCCCGAAGTCGGCGGGGGTGCCGATCTCGGGGCTGGGCGAGATGCCGTACATCGCGATCCCGGTGCGCACCAGGTCGAAGTGGGACTCCGGCAGGGTCAGGGTGGCCGGGGAGTTGGCGATGTGCCGGACCTCGGGCTCCACTCCGGCCTTCTCGGCGTACGCCACCATGTCGCGGAAGACCGTGAGCTGGGCGGCGATCGAGGGGTGGCCCGGTTCGTCGGCGCAGGCGAAGTGGGACCAGAGGCCGGTGACGCGGACGGCCCCCGACGCCTCGGCGGCACGGGCCTCGGAGACCAGCTCGGGCCAGTCGGCGGGCTGGCAGCCGTTGCGGCCGAGCCCGGTGTCGGCCTTGAGGTGGATACGGGCCGTCCGGCCGGCCTCCGCGGCGGCGGCGACGACCTCGCGCAGCGCCCACAGCCCGCTGACGGAGACGTCGATGTCCGCCTCGACCGCTTCGCGCCAGGGGCCGCCCGGCGTCCACAGCCAGCACATGACCCGGCCGCCGAGCCCGGCGGCCCGCAGCGCGAGGGCCTCCTGCGGGGTGGCGGTGCCGAGCCAGGTCGCTCCGGCTTCGAGTGCGGCGCGGGCGCAGGGCACGGCTCCGTGGCCGTAGGCGTCGGACTTCACCACGGCCATGAGTTGGGCCCCGCCCGCCCGCGCGCGCAGCTCGCGCACGTTGGCGCGGAGTGCGGCGAGGTCGATCTCGGCCCGGGCTCTCAAGGACGCTTTCTCGTTCATCGCGGCCCAGTCTCTCAGGTCGCCGCCCGGGGGCCCGGCGCGCGGGGCCTTCCGCCTCGCGTGCTCAGACGCCGCCGGGGCGGCGGGCCGACGCGTGTTCCAGGTACTCGACGAGGACGGGCACATGGCTGGCGCCGATGTCCTTGACGGAGGTCACCAGCGTCACCGGCTCGTCGCCCTCCAGGAGGCCCAGCAGGAGGGCGACCGACTCGGCGTGCGCGGAGTCGTCGAGTTCGGCGCGGTAGCGGTCCACGAACGCGTCGTACCGGGCGCCGGAGCGGTCCTGGTGGTACCAGCCGCGCAGTTCGTTCGAGGGGGTGACGTCCTTCAGCCACCGGTCGACGGCGGCCCGCTCCTTGGAGACCCCGCGCGGCCAGAGCCGGTCGACCAGCACCCGGACGCCGTCCGCGCGCGGCTCGGGCGGGTCGTAGACCCTGCGGACCCGCACCTCGCTCTTTCCCATGGCTGCCGCCTCCCGGTCCGTGTCCGCCACCGCTTGTCGCCGTGTCGCCACTTTCGCCGTGTGTCGCCGCCTCTGCCGCTCTTGCCGCTTCCAGGGTGGTCCCGGCGGGCGGGCCCCGCACGCTCAGCCCCGGCGCACGTCCCGCCAGGCGGCCGGGATGCCCTCGGCGATGTCCTGCGCGGAGACGGGCGCCCCGTCCGCGCCGTGCCGCCCGGCGAGCCCGTGCAGGTGGGCGCCGACCGAGGCGGCGTCGCGCGGGGCGAGGCCGGCCGCGAGCAGCGAGCCGATCAGCCCGGAGAGCACGTCCCCGCTGCCGGCCGTGGCGAGCCACGCGGTGCCGGTCGGATTGACCCGTACGGGCGCGTCGCCGTCCTCCGCGATCAGCGTGGTGGACCCCTTCAGCAGGACCGTGGCGCGGTAGCGGGCGGCCAGTTCGCGTACGGCTGCGAGCCGGCCCGCCTCCACCTCCGTGCGCTCCACCCCGAGCAGGGCCGCGGCCTCCCCGGCGTGCGGGGTGAGGACGGTGGCCGCCGAGCGGGCGCGCACGGCGTCGCCGTCCATCAGCCGCAGCCCGTCCGCGTCGATCAGCACCGGCACGTCGGTGGCGAGCACGTCCTCGACGGCGGCGGTGGCCGCCCGCCCGTCGCCGAGCCCCGGCCCGACCACCCAGGACTGCACCCGGCCCGCCTGCGAGGGCCGCCCCTCGTGGACCAGCGTCTCGGGGAACCGGGCGATCACGGTCTCCCCGCCGGGACCGGCGTACCGCACCGCTCCGGCGCCGCCGCGCAGCGCCCCGGCGACGGCGAGGACCGCCGCGCCCGGGTAGCGCTCCGAGCCGGCGACCACGCCGACGACGCCCCGGCCGTACTTGTCGCTCTCCGCGCCCGGCAGCGGCAGCAGGGCCGCCACGTCCGCGAACTGGAGCGCCTCCAAGTCGGGGCGCTCCGGCAGCTCCGGGCCGAGGCCGATGTCGACCAGCCGCAGCCCGCCCGCCCGCTCGGCGCCCGGGTCGACGAGCAGGCCGGGCTTGTACGCACCGAAGGTGACGGTGGCGTCGGCGCGTACCGCCTCCCCGTGCACCTCGCCGCTGTCCGCCTCCACTCCGCTGGGCAGGTCCACCGCGAGGACCGGCGCGCCGTGCCCCTCGGTGACCGCCTTCACCAGGGCGGCGGCCTCCGGGCGCAGCCCGCCCCGGCCGCCGATGCCGGTGATCCCGTCCACCACGAGGTCGACGATCCCGGCCTCCCCGGGGTGGTCCAGCACCCGGCCGCCGGCCGCGCGCAGCGCGGCGAGCCCGCCCGCGTGGGCCTGGCCGGGGGCGGTGAGCAGGACGCTGACGCCCGCGCCGCGCCGGGCGAGACGGGCGCCCGCGTGGAGCGCGTCGCCGCCGTTGGCGCCGCTGCCGATCAGGAGCAGCACCCGGGACCCGTACACCCGGCCGTTGCGGCGCAGCAGGTCCCCGCAGGCCACCGCGAGCCCGGCGGCGGCCCGCTGCATCAGGGCGCCCTCGGGCAGCCGTGCCATCAGAGCCCGCTCGGCGGCCCGTACGGTCTCCACGCTGTAAGCGGTACGCATCGGTCAGCCCTTCACATGTCGGGAGGAGCGGGTCCAGTGGATGATCAATCGGCGGGTCGGCTCACACGTACCCGGACGCCGGACCCGGCACGCCACGGTGTCAACCTTCCGCGACGACCATGGCCGACGCCACCCCCGCGTCATGGCTGAGGGAGAGGTGCCAGTTGCGGACGCCGAGGGCCTCGGCGCGGGCGGCGACGGTGCCGGTGACCCGCAGGCGGGGCTGCCCGCTGTCCTCGACCCAGACCTCGCAGTCGGTCCAGAGGAGGCCGCCGGGCGCGCCGAGCGCCTTGGCCACGGCCTCCTTCGCGGCGAACCGGGCGGCGAGCGAGGCGATGCCGCGCCGCTCGCCGCCCGGCAGCATCAGTTCCCGCGCGAGGAAGAGCCGCTCGGCCATCTGGGGCGTACGTTCCAGCGCGGCGTCGAACCGCGCGATCTCGGCGACATCGATCCCGACCCCGATGATCACGGGCCCACCCTCGTTCCTCTGCTGCCGCGGAGCTATTCCACGGTCACGGACTTCGCCAGGTTGCGCGGCTGGTCCACCTCGTTGCCCCGGGCCGTCGCGAGCTCGCAGGCGAAGACCTGCAACGGGACCGTGGCGACCAGGGGCTGAAGCAGCGTAGGCGTCACCGGAATCGTAATGAGGTGGTCGGCGTACGGGGCGACGCTCTCGTCGCCCTCCTCCGCGACGACGATGGTGCGGGCGCCCCGGGCGCGGATCTCCTGGATGTTGGAGACGATCTTGTCGTGCAGGACGGACCGCCCGCGCGGGGACGGGGCGACCACGACGACCGGCAGGTCCTCCTCGATCAGCGCGATCGGCCCGTGCTTCAACTCCCCCGCGGCGAACCCCTCGGCGTGCATGTACGCGAGTTCCTTCAGCTTCAACGCCCCTTCCAGTGCCACCGGGTGGCCGACGTGGCGGCCGAGGAAGAGCACGGTGTTCTTGTGGGCGAGCGAGCGGGCCAGCTCGCGGACCGGCTCCATGGTGGCGAGGACGCTCTCGACGGCGTCCGGGATGTCGGCCAGTTGACGGACGATCGTACGGATCTCGTCGCCGAACTTCGTCCCGCGCACCTGTGCGAGGTAGAGCGCGACGAGGTAGCAGGCGACGAGCTGGGTGAGGAACGCCTTGGTGGAGGCGACCGCCACCTCGGGCCCGGCGTGCGTGTAGAGGACCGCGTCGGACTCGCGCGGGATGGTCGAGCCGTTGGTGTTGCAGATGGCCAGCACGTGCGCGCCCTGCTCACGGGCGTGCCGGAGCGCCATCAGGGTGTCCATGGTCTCGCCGGACTGCGAGATCGCGACGACCAGGGTGTTCGGCGAGAGGATCGGGTCGCGGTAGCGGAACTCGCTGGCCAGCTCGGTCTCGCAGGGCAGCCGGGTCCAGTGCTCGATGGCGTACTTCGCGATCAGCCCCGCGTGGTACGCCGTACCGCAGGCCACCACGACCACCTTGTCGATCTCCCGCAGCACGCTCGGCGGCAGCCGCACCTCGTCGAGCGTCAGCGCGCCCTCGCCGTCGATCCGCCCGAGGAGGGTGTCGGCGACGGCCCGGGGCTGCTCGGCGATCTCCTTGAGCATGAAGGAGTCGTACCCGCCCTTCTCGGCGGCGGAGGCGTCCCAGTCGACGTGGTACTCGCGCACCTCGGCGGGCGTGCCGTCGAACCCGGTGACGGTGACCCGGTCGCGGCGCACCTCCACCACCTGGTCCTGGCCGAGCTCGACGGCGTCGCGGGTGTACGCGATGAACGCGGCGACGTCCGAGGCGAGGAACGCCTCGCCGTCCCCGACCCCCACCACCAGCGGTGAGTTGCGCCGTGCGCCGACGACGGTGCCCGGCTCGTCCGCGTGCACGGCGACGAGGGTGAAGGCCCCTTCGAGTCGCCGGCAGACCCGCCGCATCGATTCGGCGAGTCCGCTGCCCGCCGAGAACTCCTCGGCCAGCAGGTGGGCCACCACCTCGGTGTCGGTGTCCGAGGTGAGGTCGTGCCCGCGCCGGGTCAACTCGGTGCGCAGGGTGGCGAAGTTCTCGATGATCCCGTTGTGCACGACGGCGACCCGGCCCGCGTTGTCCAGGTGCGGGTGCGCGTTGGCGTCCGTCGGCGCCCCGTGCGTCGCCCACCGGGTGTGCCCGATCCCGGTGCTCCCGTCCGGCAGCGGCCGGTCCTTGAGCTCCTTCTCCAGGTTGACCAGCTTTCCCGCCTTACGGGCGCTGGCCAGTCCCCCGTCCGCCAGCACGGCGACCCCGGCGGAGTCGTACCCCCGGTACTCCAGCCGCTTCAACCCGGCGACCACGACGTCCTGCGCCGACTGCGATCCGACATAACCCACGATTCCACACATGTCGGCACGATAAGGCGCGGGAGGCGGGGAGGGCGGGGGTTACGGAAGGGGTGGGCGTGGGGGCAGGTCGGTCGTACCGGCCGTCCCTCGGCGCCGCGCCTCGTCCCGTGCCGCCGCGAGGAACTCCTCGGGCGGGCGGTAGCCGTGGTCGGCGATGTAGTGCAGCACCAGGTTCGGGGCCACGTACAGCTGCCCCGCGTCGGAGACCACGCGGATCTCGGCACTGCCCAGACGGAAGCGGGCACTGCCCGCGTCGGATACGCCGAACCGTTCCCGCATCTCCGTACAGAGCGTGCAGTAGTGGTAGCCCCGGCTCTTGTTCCGGAGCAGCGCGGCGAGGTCGGCCAGGATCTCCCGGTCCTCGTCCGCCACCTCGCCGCGCGCGTAGCTCTCGCCGCCTTCGAGCCAACCCGCGGTCAGCCCCTCGGGCTCGGCGTGGAAATCGAAGTCGTAGAGCGAGAGTTCGGGGTAGTGGGTCACCGTTCCTACCGGGCGACGGCAAGCCAGGCGGCCACGGCGGCGAGCACGACGAGCGCGGCGTTGAGCCCGGTCTCCTTGACCTCGCCCCGGGACAGGTGCAGACCGGCCGCGAGGAGTTGGAGCACGACGAGGCCGAGCGCGGAGACCAGGGCGAGGACAGGGGCGATCCCGGTGAGCGGCGGCAGGATCAGACCGGCCGCGCCGAGGATCTCGACGACCCCGATCCCCCGGACCGCCCCCATCGGTACGGTGTCCACCCAGCCCATCATGGGCGCGAGCCGCTCCTTGCTCTGCGCGATCTTCTTGCCTCCGGCGTAGAGGTAGAAGGCCGCCAGAAGCGCTGCGACGATCCAGTACGCGATGTCCATCCTCGTCCTCCGTCATGATGGTGAGCGGTCCGGTGCGGACCCACATGATGGGCGCGGACGGAAGCGCCTACAAAAGGCACACCGGTGTGCGTGAGCGGAGAAGAGGACGGTTGCCCATGTCGAAGAACCGAGGCTCCTGTCTCATCCGCGGCGACGGCGGCCGTACGATCCGGGGCCTGCTGGACCGCATCGGCGACCGCTGGTCCCTGCTGGTCGTGGCCGTCCTCGACGGCGAGCGCCTCCGCTTCGGCGAACTCCAGCGCCGCGTCCCCGGCATCTCCCAGCGCATGCTCACCCGCACCCTGCGGAACCTGGAGCGGGACGGGCTGGTGCGCCGGACGTCCTACCCGGAGGTGCCGCCCCGGGTCGAGTACGAACTCACGGCGCGGGGGCGGACCTTGATCGGGCCGGCGGTGGCGCTGGCGGAGTGGGCCGTGGACCACGGCCCGGCGGTGGAGGTCAGCCGGGCGGAGTACGACGGCGCGTAGTAGGGCGATCCCGCCGCGCGCGGCCCACCCGTCACCCTGCCGCCGGATTCGAGGCAAGCACCCGCCCTGTCGAGCGGGGCGGCGCGTAGCCCAGGCCCGCCGACCACTCCCGCCCCTCCTCCCGGGTCCGGGTCGACCCGTTCTTGAACGAGCGGGGAAGGCTCACCGCGTTCACCTCCAGGATGTTCCCGGTCGGAAACGGAATCCGGTGGCAGGCGTTCGCGATCACGTGGACGCGCTGCCGGCGCTGCAACTCAGCCGCTGCGTCGTCCGTCCGCCCGGCGGCGAGCTCCTGGATCTCCGCCGGCCCCGCCAACGCCACGTCCTCGCACCAGCGCGTCGCCGAGTACCTCCCACGGCGCCCTGTCGACGCTCCTGGCCCATCTCCAGCGGGAATCAGCTTCGGCGGAAAGCAGATCCGGTAAGGCGGCAGAGGCGCCGCGCGGTGAATTGTTCGCTTTTTACCCGGAAAGGCCCGGCGAGGGCTCACCTTCGGGGAATGTGCCGACCGCTACACATCCGGCCACGGTGAGACGGAGCGGGTCGAGGTAGAGGTGAAACCACCACCCCGTACGTGCGCGATCGTCCACGAAGCCCAGATAGACGTCCTGATCGCCCATGTCGGCAAGGCCCGCAAGACACTCCGCGTCCCCGAGGGTCAGCACCCCACGCATGTGCACGATGCGCAACCGCATATGGCACATACCCCGGATGGACGCCGCGGGGGCAGAAAAGGGCAGGACCTTGAGATGCACTCCGGAAAGAAGTGCGTCCTTGGCCAGTCCGGCAACTTCGGAATCGAACGCGAATGAGGTCAGCAGTTCACTCGCGGATATCTCGCCCATCTCATTCACGCCTCTGCTCCCATGCTGGAGTCGCACACGATTTACTCGGCAGCGGATTTCTCGGACTGCGGGATGCCCATTCTCGACCGACCCGATGCGCGGTCCGGACCATGGGTCCGGGACCTGTTTCGACGGCCCCACGAGGCATGCGACGTGAGCGGTCCCGGCCATGATGGCCCCCTTCCCCGCCTGCCCGCCGCACGGGCCGACCGTCAACGGTCCGCCCTGCGGGCCCGTACCGCCCGAGCGCGGGCTCATGGTCGCTCCCTGAACCGCGTCCCGCGCAACCCCCACCCCACGTGAGGGACCCCACCCCCCGCTCCGTTCAAACTCCCGTAACAATGAGTACGTGATCACATCGCCGCCCCGTGGCAGCCAGCGTCGGACCGAGCACGGGCCGACGCCCTACGTCGACCTCTCGCGCGCCGAGTGGAGTGCCCTCCGCGACAAGACGCCGTTGCCGCTGACCGCCGAGGAGGTGGAGCGGCTGCGCGGGCTCGGTGACGTCATCGACCTCGACGAGGTCCGCGAGGTCTACCTCCCGCTCTCCCGGCTGCTCAACCTGTACGTACAGGCCACCTCGGGCCTGCGCGGCGCCCTGAACACCTTCCTCGGGGACGCGGGCAACGGTCACGGGGCGCAGCGCGGTACCCCGTTCGTCATAGGGGTCGCGGGGAGCGTGGCGGTCGGCAAGTCGACCAGTGCCCGGCTGCTCCAGGCGCTGCTGGCGCGGTGGCCGGAGCACCCCCGGGTGGAGCTGGTGACCACGGACGGGTTCCTGCTGCCCATGAAGGAGCTGCGGGCGCGCGGGCTGACCTCGCGGAAGGGGTTCCCGGAGTCGTACGACCGGCGGGCGCTGACCCGGTTCGTCGCGGACGTGAAGTCGGGGAAGGCGGAGGTGACGGCCCCCGTCTACTCGCACCTGATCTACGACATCGTGCCCGGCGAGCGGCTCACCGTGCGCCGCCCGGACATCCTGATCGTGGAGGGGCTGAACGTCCTGCAGCCCGCGCTGCCCGGCAGCGACGGCCGGACCAGGGTGGGGCTCGCGGACTACTTCGACTTCAGCGTGTACGTGGACGCGCGCGCCGAGGACATCGAGAGCTGGTACCTGAACCGGTTCCGCAAGCTCCGCGCGACGGCGTTCCAGGACCCGTCCTCGTACTTCACGAAGTACACCCAGGTCTCCGAGGAGGAGGCCATGGAGTACGCGCGCAATACCTGGCGGACCATCAACAAGCCGAACCTGCTGGAGAACGTGGCGCCGACGCGCAGCCGGGCGACGCTGGTGCTGCGCAAGGGGCCGGACCACAAGGTGCAGCGGCTCTCCCTGCGGAAGCTGTAGCCGGCACTGCGGCAGAACGACGGCGGGGCGGCCCCCGCAAGGAGAGCCGCCCCGTCGTGACGCGTGGTCAGGGACCTCAGCCGAGCGCGGACTTCACCACGTCGGCGAGGCGGCCCGCGATGGCCTGGGCCTGGCCGAAGTCGGCGGCCTCCACCATGACGCGTACCAGCGGTTCGGTGCCGGACTTGCGGAGCAGGACCCGTCCGGTGGCGCCGAGTTCGCGCTCGGCCTCGGCGACGGCGGCGGCCAGTTCGGCGGAGGTGGAGACGCGGGACTTGTCGACGTCGGGGACGTTGACCAGGACCTGCGGCAGGCGCTGCATGACGCCCGCGAGCTCGGCGAGGGTGCGGCCGGTGGCGGCGACGCGGGCCGCCAGCATCAGGCCGGTCAGGGTGCCGTCGCCGGTGGTGGCGTGGTCCAGCACGATGACGTGGCCGGACTGCTCGCCGCCGAGCGCGTACCCCTCGGCCTTCATGGCCTCCAGGACGTACCGGTCGCCGACCGCGGTCTGGACGAGCTCGATGCCTTCGCGCTCCATGGCCATCTTGAAGCCGAGGTTCGACATCACGGTGCCGACGACGGTGTTGCCGCGGAGCTGTCCGGCGTCGCGCATCGCGAGGGCGAGGACGGCGAGGATCTGGTCGCCGTCGATCTCGTTGCCCTGGGCGTCGACGGCGAGGCAGCGGTCGGCGTCGCCGTCGTGCGCGATGCCGAAGTCGGCGCCGTTCTCGACGACGGCGGCCTGCAGGAGGCCGAGGTGGGTGGAACCGCATCCGTCGTTGATGTTGAGGCCGTCGGGGTCGGCGCCGATGGTGACGACCTCCGCTCCGGCCCGCGCGAACGCCTCCGGGGAGACGTAGGCGGCGGCGCCGTGCGCCTCGTCGAGCACCACCTTGAGGCCGTCGAGCCGGTTCGGCAGGACGCCGATGAGGTGGGCGACGTACCGCTCGAAGCCCTCGGTGTAGTCGGTGACACGGCCCACGCCGGAGCCGGTGGGGCGGGCCCAGGGCGCGCCGGTGCGGTGCTGGTCGTAGACGGTCTCGATGCGGTCTTCCAGCTCGTCGGCGAGCTTGTGGCCGCCGCGTGCGAAGAACTTGATGCCGTTGTCGGGCATGGCGTTGTGGCTGGCGGAGAGCATGACGCCGATGTCGGCGCCGAGCACGCCGGTGAGGTACGCCACGGCCGGCGTGGGCAGCACACCGACCCGCAGGACGTCGACGCCCGCGCTGGCGAGACCGGCCACCACGGCGGCTTCGAGGAACTCTCCGGAGGCTCGGGGGTCACGGCCGACCACGGCCGTGGGGCGGTGCCCCTCGAAGGTGCCCGCCTCGGCGAGCACGTGCGCCGCCGCGACCGACAGCCCGAGCGCCAGCTCGGCCGTGAGATCCGCGTTGGCGACCCCGCGCACGCCGTCCGTACCGAAGAGTCGTCCCACTGGTGTCCTCCGAAATGCTCCGACAACCGCAAAAGCACAACAATCAACAAAAGCCAAAGGGGTGCACATCGCCACGCTTCGCACCGGTGAGGGTGGGAAGGGCGGGATGCGCCGATGAACGTCTTATGCCGTTATACGCCCGTGAGGGGCGATAAACGAACGCCCCGACAGCACGGTGTGTGCCGCCGGGGCGAACGTGTGAAGCAGACGAGCAGGCGGGATTTAGCGCTTGCTGTACTGCGGCGCCTTGCGGGCCTTCTTGAGACCGGCCTTCTTGCGCTCGACCGCACGGTCGTCGCGGGAGAGGAAGCCGGCCTTCTTCAGCGTGGCGCGGTTGTTGTCCACGTCAGCCTCGTTCAGCGCACGGGCGACGCCGAGGCGCAGGGCACCGGCCTGACCCGAGACGCCGCCACCCGAGATGCGGGCGATGACGTCGTAGCGGTTGTCGAGCTCGAGCACCTTGAAGGGCTCGTTGACTTCCTGCTGGTGCACCTTGTTGGGGAAGTAGTCCTCAAGGGTGCGACCGTTGATCTTCCACTTGCCGGTGCCCGGAACGATCCGGACGCGGGCGATGGCGTTCTTGCGACGGCCAAGGCCGGCGGCGGGCTGCGGGTCGCCGAAGCGGCCGGCGAGCGACTCGGAGGTGTACTCACCCTCGACGGGGACCTCGGACTCGAAGGTGGTCACCTCGGCGAAGGTCTCCTCGCCCTCGGTGCCCTCGACGGTCTCAACAGTGGTCTCGGCCACGATTCTCCTCAGATCTTTCTTATGGTCTTAGGGGGAGGCCGGAACTACTGCGCGACCTGGGTGATCTCGTACGGGACCGGCTGCTGCGCAGCGTGCGGGTG
The DNA here is from genome assembly GCF_042728415.1 of Streptomyces sp. NPDC060198. Lineage (NCBI taxonomy): Bacteria > Bacillati > Actinomycetota > Actinomycetes > Kitasatosporales > Streptomycetaceae > Streptomyces > Streptomyces sp. NPDC060198. Next base: position 23,417 of record NZ_JBHWZJ010000036.1, read on the forward strand.
CTGGTCGCCCGCGTACACCTTGAGCTTCGACAGCATCTGCCGGCCCAGGGTGTTCTTGGGGATCATGCCCTTGATGGCCTTCTCGACGGCCTTCTCCGGGTTCTTGGAGAGCAGCTCGTCGTAGCGGACCGAGCGGAGACCACCCGGGAAGCCGGAGTGGCGGTACGCCATCTTCTGGGTCTTCTTGTTGCCGGACAGGTGAACCTTGTCGGCGTTGATGATGATGACGAAGTCGCCCATGTCCATGTGGGGGGCGTAAATCGCCTTGTGCTTGCCTCGGAGGAGGTTCGCAGCCGTGGTGGCCAGACGACCCAGGACGATGTCCTGAGCGTCGATGACGTGCCACTGGCGCGTCACATCTCCGGGCTTGGGGCTGTACGTACGCACGGTCGTAGCCTTCGCTTCTTCAGTGAGTGGAGTCCTGACAAGGCCACCCGGACGATCACACCAGCCTTGGCGGCGCTGCGGGGACGCAACCCGAGTGCCTGCCGCTGGTCATCGGCCCGGTGGACCGGCGTAAGGGCCCCTCGCGTGAGAACGACCAAGCCAATACGCATAACAAACCAGAAGACTACCCGGGGGCCCCCGCACGGGTCAAAATGGCCCTCGCCCGGCCCCGCCGAACCCCGTGATTCCGGGGCGGACGGGGGTCCGGCCGCCCCACGCGGAACACCAGGAACACGGCGGGGAGGGCCGGACGGCGAGCGCGAAGCCTACGGGACGGCGCTCAGCGGGTCCGCTCGACCCGTCGTTCGTCCCAGACCGGCTCGGTCGTCTCGCGCACCACACCGTCCGATCCGAAGACGAGGTACCGGTCGAAGGACTTCGCGAACCAGCGGTCGTGGGTGACGGCCATCACGGTCCCGTCGTACGCCTCCAGGCCGTCCTGGAGCGCCTCGGCGGACTCCAGGTCCAGGTTGTCCGTGGGCTCGTCCAGCAGCAGCGCGGTGGTGCCCGACAGCTCCAGCAGCAGGATCTGGAAACGGGCCTGCTGGCCGCCTGAGAGCTTCTCGAAGGGCTGGTCCCCCTGGCGCTCCAGCTCGTACCGGCGCAGCACGCCCATCGCCGCGCCCCGGTCCTTGGCCTGCTCGCTCCAGAGGATCTCCACCAGGGTCTTGCCGAGCAGCTCCGGGTGGGCGTGGGTCTGTGCGAAGTGGCCCGCGACCACCCGGGCGCCGAGCTTGTACTCGCCGGTGTGCGCGACCGGCTCCCCGGCGAGGAGGCGCAGGAAGTGGGACTTCCCGGAGCCGTTGGAGCCGAGGACGGCGACCCGCTCGCCGTAGAAGATCTCCAGGTCGAACGGCTTCATCAGGCCGGTCAGCTCCAGCTGCGCGCAGGTCACCGCGCGCACACCGGTGCGTCCGCCGCGCAGCCGCATCCGGATGTCCTGCTCGCGGGGCGGCTCGGGCGGCGGGCCGGCGTCCTCGAACTTCTTGAAGCGGGTCTGCATGGCGTGGTAGCGGTTGGCCATGTCGGGGCTGATGGCCGCCTGCTGCCGCATCCGCAGGACGAGGGCGCGCAGCCGGGCGTGCTCCTCCTGCCAGCGGCGCAGCAGCTCCTCGAACCGGGCGAACCGGTCCTTGCGGGCCTGGTGGTAGGTGTCGAAGCCGCCACCGTGCACCCAGACGTCGCTGCCGGCCGCGCCGGGCTCGACGCTGACGATCTTCTCGGCGACCCGGGAGAGCAGCTCGCGGTCGTGGGAGACGAAGAGGACCGTCTTGCGGGTCTCCTTGAGCTTCTCCTCCAGCCAGCGCTTGCCGGGGACGTCGAGGTAGTTGTCCGGCTCGTCGAGGAGCAGCACCTCGTCGGGTCCGCGCAGCAGCGCTTCGAGGACCAGGCGCTTCTGCTCGCCGCCACTGAGGGTGCGCGCCTCGCGGTACTGCGCCTTGTCGTACGGGACGCCGAGCGCGGCCGTGGTGCACATGTCCCAGAGGGTCTCGGCCTCGTAGCCGCGCACCTCCGCCCAGTCGCTGAGGGCCTGCGCGTACGTCATCTGCGCGGCCTCGTCGTCGACCGTGAGGATCAGCTCCTCGGCGGCGTCCACCGCCTTCGCGGCGGTCCGGATCTGCGGGTGCGCCACGGAGACCAGCAGGTCACGGACGGTCTGGCCGTCGCGTACGGAGCCGACGAACTGGCCCATCACGCCGAGGCCGCCGCTCACCGAGACCGTGCCGCCGTGCGGCTGGAGCTCGCCGGAGAGCAAGCGCAGCAGTGTCGTCTTGCCGGCTCCGTTGGCGCCGACGAGGGCGACCACGGCACCGTCGGCGACCCGGAAGGAAGCGTCGCCGAGCAGCACCCGCCCGTCCGGTAGGTAGTACTCCAGGTGGCCCGCTTCGAGATGTCCCATGCCCGCCATTGTCCCGGGCGGGGTCGCTGTGACCCAACTGGATTCCCGGAGAGGCCCGGGACCCGGGCCTCTCACCCTCCGAGAACCTCTAGGATGCGCCCCATGAGCTTTGGGCATGGGGGGCCCTCCTGGGGGCCGGGGGAAAGCCGGACTCCGGACTGGGCGGCGCTGGCGGAGCAGTCCGCGGCGAAGAGCCGGCGCCGGAAGTGGCTGCTGATCGGCGGCGGTGTGCTGGCCACTGCGGCCGTCGCGGCGATCGTGGCCACCGCCGTCGTGTCGGCGGGCGGCGGAGATCCGGAGGCCGGTCCGAGCGCGAGCGCGCTGCCGGGACCCGAGGACCTGCCGCCGGAGTCCGCGGAGCCGGCTCCGTCCTTCTCCTCGGTGGCCCCCGCCCCCCCGCCGGACCCGATGGACTTCATCTCGGACGAGAAGAAGGACAAGCTGCCGATCACGGTGGACGGGTTCTTCCCGGGCAAGAAGCTCACCTCCGGCGACCGCGTGCACCTCAAGGGCCCCACGGACCGCACCACGCGGTGCGCCGCGGGAACCCAGGGCGCGCTGGGCACGGTCCTCACCCGGAACGGCTGCGACCAGCTGATCCGGGCCACGTATTCGCGGGACGGCGTCGCCGTCACGGTGGGAGTCGCGGTGTTCGGCACCGAAGCGCAGGCGAAGAAGGCCGTCGAGGAGTCGGAGGGCCAGGTCGCCTCGCTCAGCGGCGGCGGTGTGCCGACGTTCTGCCGCGCCGGGGTGATCTGCCGCCGTACGGCCAACTCGTACGGCAGGTACGCGTACTTCTCGGTCAGTGGCTTCACCGACGGGGTGAACGTCACCAAGGACGACAAGGACGTGTTCACGGCCGGCGACGACCTGACCAACTTCACCTTCCACCAGATCCGCAGCAGGGGCGAGACACAGGCGTCGGCGACCGCGTCGGCCGCCACCGGCTGACCCGTCGACGGTCCGGCCGCCGCGTCCGTCGCCCCGTCAACTCCCTCTCGGCGAGCCCCCGCCCGCACCGCGGACACCCGTACGCCACCCCTGTATAAGGTTCAGTCCATCCGCACGGGAGTCGGGGCGGGTGTACGGACGAGTCTGGGGTGGGCTGTGGCGGTCAAAGTGACGGTGGTTGTCCCTACGTACAACTCGGGGAGCCACATCGAGCCGTTGGTCCGCTCGATGCTGGAACAGACACTGCCGCCGGACGAGTTCGAGGTGCTGTTCGTCGACGACGGCTCCACCGACGACACCCCGGCCCGGCTGGCCGGGCTCGCCTCCGAGCACGCCCATTTCCGTACCACCTCGATCCCCAACTCGGGCTGGCCCGGCAAGCCGCGCAACGTCGGTGTCGAGCAGGCGCGCGGTGAGTACGTCCAGTTCGTGGACCACGACGACCTGATGGCCCCCGAGGCGCTGGAGCGCCTGTACGCGATGGCGGTCCGCAACGCCTCGGACATCGTCATCGGCAAGGTGGCCAGCAACTTCACCAGCCGGGGCGTGCCGTACGGCCTGATGAGCACGACCCGCGAGAAGTGCACCGTGCGCACCGCCTCGCTCATCGACAGCCTCACCCCGCACAAGATGTTCCGGACCGCGTTCCTGCGCGAGCACGGCATCGTGCACCCCGAGGGGCCGTGGATCCTGGAGGACCAGCTCTTCCTGGTGCGCTCGTACCTGAAGGCCGAGGTCGTCTCGGTGCTGGGCGACTACGTCTGCTACACGTACTGGGCCCGCGACGACGCGGCGAACGCCGGGACCCGGGCGATGGATCCGCGCCGGTACTACGCCAATCTGCGCGAGATCATGGGCACGGTGGCCGACGGCACCGAGCCCGGCCCGGACCGCGACCGGTTGCTGCGGCGCTTCTACCGGGGCGAGATGCTCGGCCGGCTGGGCGTTCCGGCACGCGGCGCGGTCATCGACCCGCACTTCGACGGCGACCCGTTCGAGGCGGTACGGGAGCTGGCCGGCACCTTCGTCACCGACGGGATGCACGCCTCGCTCGCCGCGAACCAGCGGGTCCGTTCGGACCTGCTGCGGGCGAACAAGCCCGCCGAGCTGACCGAGTACACCCGCCGGCAGACCGATCTGACCGCGCTCACCACGGTCGGCGAGGCCCACTGGGACCGCGACCGGCTGAAGGTCGCGTTCAGCGCGCGCTTCGCCGAGCGGCAGGATGGGCCCGGTCTGCTGCTGGCCCGCCGGGGCGACCGTTACGTCCTCGCCCCGGCGCTCACCGACGGTGTCCTCGACGAGCCGGTCGACGTGACCGACGAGCTGAAGTCGTTCCGGGTGGACGTCCTGCTCCGGCACTCCGGGACCGCGCACCTGTGGCCCGCGCTCGCCACCGTCCAGCTCACCCTGGAGGAGGAGGCGGACCCGGATGGCACCGTGCTGGTGCGGCCCGTACTGAAGGGCACCGCTTCGCTCGACCCGGTGCGCGGCGCGGGCGGCAGCCCGCTCGCCCCCGGCACCTGGGAGGTGCGGATCCGGGTGATGGGCGCCGGGTTCGACCGTACGGTGCCGCTCGGCAACGCCGGTGGCGACGCGTCGGCGCTGCCCGCCGGTGAGGTCCTGGCCGGCCACCGCACCGGTCCCGTGCTCGCCTCGGACGCCGGTACGGACACCGGGCTGGCCCTCACGGTCGTCCCCACCACCGACAGCCCGCGCCCCCGGCCGCCGAAGGTCAGTGTCGTCGTGCCGACCGCCGGGGCCACCCCCGACGCGCTCCGCGAGACGCTCGCCTCGCTGACCGCGCAGAGCCTCCCGCAGCAGGAGTTCGAGACCGTGCTCGTCGGTGACGGTGAGGGCGAGGTCCGCCCGGCGGCCGGTGCCGATCCGCGCGACGCCGGTGTCGACGCCGCCACCGGCACCTACGTCCTCTTCATGGAGCCGGGCGACCGCCTGGCCCCGGAGGCGCTGGAGCGGATGTACGCGTACGGCCTGGCCAACGACACCGACGTCGTGGTCGGGAAACTCGCGGGCAAGGGCCGTTCGCTGCCCAAGGAACTGTTCGTCCGCGACCGGCCGCGCGCCAGTCTCGCCAAGGACCCGCTGGCCGACAGCCTCACGGTCAACAAGCTGTACGACCGCGCCTTCCTGCTCCGGCACGGCCTGCGGTTCCCCGCCGGGGGCGGCCCGCTCGCGGACCAGGCCTTCGCCGCGGAGGCGTACCTGCGCGCCGTGCACGCCTCGGTGCTGGGCAGTTACGTCTGCTACCACTACGGCCCGAAGCGGGACACCCCGGCGCCCGCCCCCGCCGACTTCTACGCGGCGGTCGCCGGGCTGATGAAGACCACCGACAGCCTCTCCGAGCCGGGCCCCGCCCGGGACCGGCTGCACCGCCGCTGGCTCCGTGTGGAGGTGCTGGACCGCATCGGCGGCAAGGCGTTCCTGGACATGGCGGAGGAGGACCGGACCTCCCTCGTCCGCGACATCCGGACCGCGCTGGCGGGCCGGGCCTCCGCGGGCGCCGTGGCGGGGCTCCCGCCGGCCCGCCGGGTCGCGGTCGGCCTCATCGAGGACGACCGGCCCGAGGACGTGGTCCGGCTCGCCCGCTGGGACCGCTCCCTCGCGTGTGCTCCCGAGCTGACCGGCTTCGTGCGGCAGGAGAACGGCGTCCTGCGGCTGTCGTTCACCGCGACCCCGCGTGCGGCCGACGGGCCGGTGGGCGTGGTCACCGACGTGGACGGCGTCCACACGCTGGCGCCGGCCGGACTGCCGGAGCCGGTGCTGGACCGGTTCGCCCGGGAGTCGCTGACCGGCGGCGCGGTCCCCGAGAAGGCCACCGCCGTGCTGGTCCTGCGGGAGCGCGAGACCGGCGCGGAGTACCGGCTGGCCACCGAGTCCGAGGTACGCCGCACGGTCGAGGGCAGCCTCACCGTCGTCGGTACGGCCGAGCTGGACCCCGCCTCGGCAGCCGGCGGCGACCCGCTGGACGACGGCGCCTGGGACCTCTACGTCCGGCTCACCGCACTCGGCTGGACGAAGACCGCCCGGCTCGGCCGGGACCGGACGGCCGAGGTCTCCGAGCAGCTCACCGCGGCCCCGCATCCCGCCGACCCGGCCCGCACCGTCACCCCGTACTGGACCCGGCCGCACCGAGACCTCTCCCTCCGGGTGGAGACCCCGGAGCCCGCACCGGCCCCGCCCAAGCAGGGGCTGCTGCGCCGGGTCGCCAGGGCCCTCAAGGGCAAGTAGCCCCGAGGGGAGGACGTGACGCCCCCTCAGCAGCAGCCGAATCCGTCCGGGTTGACGCTCCCGTCGGGCAACGACCGGACGTTACGGGCCTCCTGGGCCCGGGCCGCCAACAACTCGTCCGCCGGGTAGGCCACTTCCTCCAGGGTGAGCCCGTGCGGCTTCACCACGTGGACTCCGGGGTCCCGCACCCGGGCCGCCAGCACCTCGGCGGGCCAGGGAGCGGGCCGCCTCCCGTCGCCCACGAACAGAGCGGCGCCGATCAGGGCGCGCACCATGTTGTGGCAGAAGGCGTCCGCCTGCACGGTCGCGGTGAGGACGCCCGACTCCTCGTCCCGCACCCAACTCAGTTTCTGGAGGGTGCGGATGGTGGTCGCACCCTCGCGCTTCTTGCAGTACGCGGCGAAGTCGTGCTCGCCGACCATCGGCGCCGCCGCCTCGTTCATCGCGTCGATGTCCAACGGCCGGTCATGCCACAGCACATGACCGCGCGTCAGCGGATCCACCCCGCCGGGCCGGTCGGCCACCCGGTAGGCGTACCGCCGGTGCATCGCCGAGAAGCGGGCGTTGAACCCCGCCGGGGCTTCGGCCGCCCCCCAGATGCGTACGTCCAGCGGCAGCCGCCCCGCCATCCGGCGCAGCAGCTTCTCCCGGTGCTCCTCCCACACCGCGGCCGGCAGGTCGACGTGCGCGACCTGCCCCCGGGCGTGCACTCCGGCGTCCGTACGGCCCGCCACCGTCAGGCCGTACGTCCGCGCGGAGCGGGTCACCGTACGCAGGGCGTCCTCGATCTCCCCCTGCACCGTCCGCCGGGACGTCTGCTTCGCCCAGCCGGAGAAGTCCTTGCCGTCGTAGGAAAGGTCCAGCCGTACGCGTACCGCACCGGCCTCAGGCTCGTCGCTCACCCGCGCATCCTCTCAATCCCGTGTACTCGATACCGGAAACGGAACGGGCCCGCACCGCCCCGAAGGGTGATGCGGGCCCGCACAGTGGTCTCAGAACGCTCAGGCGTCCTTGGACTCCGTGTCGGCCTCGGCCGGCTTGGCGTCCTCGACGACCTCGGTGGACTCGGCCTTGGCCGCGTCCTCCTTGACCGCACGCTTGGTGGCGGCCTCGGCCTCACCGGTGGCCTGCTGGGCCACGGTCAGGGCCTCGACGAGCTCGATGACCGCCATCGGGGCGTTGTCGCCACGACGGTTGCCGATCTTGGTGATACGGGTGTAACCACCGGGGCGGTTCTCGTACCGGGGGGCGATCTCGGTGAAGAGCGTGTGGACGATGCTCTTGTCCGTGATCGTCTGGAGCACCAGGCGACGGTTGTGGATGTCGCCCTTCTTCGCCTTCGTGACGAGACGCTCGGCGACGGGGCGCAGACGACGGGCCTTGGCCTCGGTCGTCGTGATGCGGCCGTGCTCGAACAGCGACTTCGCGAGGTTCGCGAGCAGCAGACGCTCGTGCGCGGCGCTGCCGCCCAGACGTGCACCCTTGGCGGGACGCGGCATGGTGTTTCTCCTTGTGTGCTGCACCGGCCGTATCAGGTACCGGTGTCAGTTCCCGTGAGGCGGTCGCCCCGCGGAAGTCCATGTGTCGAGAACCCGGAGGTCCTCACGGACGGGCCGAAAAACAGCCGGTCCGGCTCTGAGAGCAAGTCCCTCACCGACCGGCCGAAACCCAGCCCGTCCGGCGATTGAGGACGAAGCCCTCACCCCGGTCCGGGGCGCGCGGCGAAAACCCCGCGCACCCCGGCCGGATGGCGTTCTAGTACTGCTCGGTCTCGACGAAGCCCGCGTCCGCGTCGTCGTCGGCGCCGAAGGCGTCGGCGGCGGCGGTCGGGTCGAATCCGGGCGGGCTGTCCTTGAGGGCCAGGCCCATGCCGGCCAGCTTCGCCTTGACCTCGTCGATCGACTTCGCACCGAAGTTGCGGATGTCGAGCAGGTCGGCCTCGGAACGCGCCACGAGCTCACCCACGGAGTGGATGCCCTCGCGCTTGAGGCAGTTGTACGAGCGGACCGTGAGCTCCAGCTCCTCGATCGGCAGCGCCAGATCGGCGGCGAGCGCCGCGTCCGTCGGCGACGGGCCCATGTCGATGCCCTCGGCGTCGATGTTGAGCTCGCGCGCCAGACCGAACAGCTCGACCAGGGTCTTACCGGCCGACGCCATGGCGTCGCGCGGGCGCATGGCCTGCTTGGTCTCGACGTCGACGATCAGCTTGTCGAAGTCGGTGCGCTGCTCGACACGGGTCGCCTCGACCTTGTACGTGACCTTGAGCACCGGGGAGTAGATGGAGTCGACCGGGATACGGCCGATCTCCTGGCCCGCCTGCTTGTTCTGGACGGCGGAGACGTAGCCGCGACCGCGCTCGACGGTCAGCTCCATCTCCAGCTTGCCCTTGCCGTTCAGCGTGGCGAGGACGAGGTCCGGGTTGTGGACCTCGACGCCGGCCGGCGGCGCGATGTCGGCAGCGGTGACCAGGCCGGGACCCTGCTTGCGCAGGTACATCACGACCGGCTCGTCGTGCTCCGAGGAGACGACCAGCTGCTTGATGTTGAGGATGAGGTCGGTCACGTCCTCCTTGACGCCCGGCACGGTGGTGAACTCGTGCAGGACACCGTCGATCCGGATGCTGGTGACAGCGGCACCGGGGATCGAGGAGAGGAGGGTACGGCGCAGGGAGTTGCCGAGGGTGTAACCGAAACCGGGCTCCAGCGGCTCGATGACGAACCGGGAGCGGAACTCGTCGACGACCTCTTCGGTCAGCGACGGGCGCTGGGCGATCAGCATGCTGATGTCCTTCAGTCGTGGGCACCCACTATTTGATGCCCGACAGATACAACAAGGGTACGGGCGGTACGCCCCCGAAGGGAGGTACCGCCCGGTCCCACAGGTGTGCGCGAACACAGACGGCCGTCACCGGCCGTCATGCATCAGACGCGGCGACGCTTCGGCGGACGGCAGCCGTTGTGCGGCGTCGGGGTGACGTCCTGGATCGAACCGACCTCGAGGCCCGTGGCCTGGAGGGAGCGGATCGCGGTCTCGCGGCCGGAGCCCGGACCCTTGACGAAGACGTCGACCTTGCGCATGCCGTGCTCCTGCGCGCGGCGGGCGGCCGACTCGGCGGCCATCTGCGCGGCGAAGGGGGTGGACTTGCGCGAGCCCTTGAAGCCGACGTGGCCGGCGGAGGCCCAGGAGATCACGTTGCCCGAGGGGTCCGTGATCGAGACGATGGTGTTGTTGAACGTGCTCTTGATGTGCGCGTGGCCGTGAGCGACGTTCTTCTTTTCCTTGCGACGCACCTTCTTGGCTGCGCCCTGACGACCCTTGGGGGGCATGTCTTACTCCAGATGGAGAGGGGAGGTGATCGGTCCTACAGCGAAGACCGCTGGTTGCTGCTCGGCCGGAAGTCCGGACCTCGCAGTGCGTCCGCTGAGGACTACTTCTTGCCCGGCTTCTTCTTACCGGCGATGGCGCGACGCGGGCCCTTGCGGGTACGCGCGTTCGTGCTGGTGCGCTGACCGTGCACCGGCAGGCCACGACGGTGGCGAATGCCCTGGTAGCAGCCGATCTCGATCTTGCGGCGGATGTCGCCCTGGATCTCGCGGCGGAGGTCACCCTCGGTGCGCAGGTTGGCGTCGACGAACTCGCGGATCTTGACGAGGTCCTCTTCGGCCAGGTCACGAACGCGGGTGTTCGGGTTCACGCCGGTCGCGGCGAGGATCTCCTTGGACCGGGTGCGCCCGATGCCGAAGACGTAGGTGAGGGCAACCTCCACGCGCTTTTCGCGCGGGATGTCAACACCTGAAACGCGTGCCATTCAATGGCTCCAGTTGTCATATCGGGGGTCTTCCACAGTGCCGCTCCCGACCGCCGACCGCTCGAACGAGTCAGTGGTACGCCCGGGTCCCCGGCCCCCGCCGGAGGTGTCGTCAGCCGTGGCTTGGACGGGCACTGCGTATGTACGTATTACGTGCGTCGCGCGAAGAACTGCGAGATGCAGGGGGTCGTGCGTCAGCCCTGGCGCTGCTTGTGGCGCAGGTTTTCGCAGATGACCATGACCCGACCGTGACGGCGGATCACCTTGCACTTGTCGCAGATCTTCTTGACGCTCGGCTTGACCTTCATGGGATGTCAGGTTCTCCGGGTCAGTGCCATCACCGCGCCGCAGCGCGATGGGGGCAAGATCTACTTGTACCGGTAGACGATCCGGCCACGCGTCAGGTCGTAGGGAGAGAGCTCCACCACGACCCGGTCATCGGGGAGGATACGGATGTAGTGCATCCGCATCTTGCCGCTGATGTGCGCGAGGACCTTGTGACCGTTCTGGAGCTCCACCCGGAACATTGCGTTCGGGAGGGACTCGATCACGGTGCCCTCGATTTCGATGGCACCTTGCTTCTTGGCCACGCTTCGCCTTTCGAATCGGCTACCTTGATCGACTCACGCTCTGCCCTGCTACCACCAAGTGGACACACGGATGCACGAGAGCCGACGAGTCAGTCTACGTCAGCGGACCCCAAAAGACGAATCCGTCAAGTTTGCCCACCGAAGGTGATCCTTATGCCCGAGCGGGCCAAGTGGTGTCCGGTGGAGCGGGGACCTGCTCAGGCCAGCGGGTCCGGCGCGGCCTGGACGCCGTACTGGGCGAGCTTCTCGGCTCCGCCGTCCGGGGCGGTCAGCACCAGCGGGCCGTCCTCCGTGAGGGCGATCGAGTGCTCCCAGTGGGAGGACCAGCTGCCGTCGGTGGTGAGCACGGTCCAGTCGTCGCTGAGCACCTTCGTCTGCGCGGTGCCGAGCGAGACCATGGGTTCGATCGCCAGGCAGACACCGGGGACCAGCTTGATGCCCTTGCCCCGCTTGCGGGAGACGTAGTTCAGCAGGTGCGGGTCCATGTGCATCTCGGTGCCGATGCCGTGGCCGCCGTAGTCCTCGATGATCCCGTACTTGCCGGAGGCGGGGCGGGGCTGGCGGCGGATGTAGCCCTCGATCGCCTTGGAGATGTCCACCAAGCGGTTGTTCACCTTCATCGCGGCGATGCCGGCCCACATCGACTCCTCGGTCACCCGGGAGAGCTCGATCAGCTCCGGAGCGTGTCCGGTGCCCACGAAGGCGGTGTACGCGGCGTCGCCGTGCCAGCCGTCCACGATCGCGCCGCAGTCGATGGAGATGATGTCGCCGTCCTTGAGGACGGTCTTCTCGTCCGGGATGCCGTGGACGACGACGTCGTTGACCGAGGTGCAGATGGTCGCCGGGAACCCGCCGTACCCGAGGAAGTTCGACTTCGCGCCGTGGTCGGCGATCACCTTGCGCGCGACCTGGTCCAGGTCGTGGGTGGAAGCGCCCGGGACGGCGGCCTCGCGGGTGGCGGCGTGAATGGCGGCGACCACCAGGCCCGCCTCACGCATCTTGGCGATCTGCTCCGGGGTCTTGATCTGCACCATTGCTGGGCGCCTCTCTGCATCTGCGTCTCTGGGGACGGGGGGCCGTCTCCCGCCTCCGGGGACGGGGGGCCGCGGCGTGACCGTGAATCCACGATACGGCGACAAACAGCCGGCCGCGGCGCCCTGGGGCACC
>NZ_JBHWZJ010000037.1:0-9777 GCF_042728415.1 Streptomyces sp. NPDC060198
GTGTAGGCGCGGACGTCCGCCACGCTCCACCAGCTGCCGGCGGAGGCGGTGAGCGTCAGCCGGACGTAACGCACCTGGCGGTGCGGGAGTTCGACGGTGGTGAACTGGCCGGCGCCGGGGGCGTCGGTGACCACGTCGGTCCAGTGCACGGCGTCGGTGCTCACCGACGCCGTGTAGCCGCGCGGGTAGTCGCCGGTCGAGGAGCCGGTGTCGAAGACCACCCGGTCCGCCCGGCCCTTCTTGCCCAGGTCGACCTGGAGGTACTGACCGGGGGCCTGCGCCGCGCCCGAGGAGAAGCGGGTGCTGGCGTCGTCGTCGACGGCGTCCGCCGCCGTGCCCGTGGTGGAGGTGGAGGCGGTCCAGCCCGCCGGGGCCACCGGCGTGCCGTCCGTGCCCGAGACGCGGCCGGAGTGCCAGACGAAGTCGGCGAGCGCGCCGCCGGGCAGCGTGTACGTCAGATAGCGGTCGCCCTCACGGATGGCGAAGGTCTGCGGGTCGTCGCTCTCGTTGTGCGCGACCAGCACGGTGCTGCCGTCCGGGTTGCGGAAGGCGACGTCCTCGATCTGGCCGTTCCAGCCGGTGGTACCGAAGGAGGTGCTGGCGATGCGCACCGCACCCTGGTCGACGAAGCGCGAGAGGCTGCCGAGGGTGTAGTACTCGGCGTTGCGGGTGACCGTGCCGTCGTCCGCCACCGTCAGCACACCGGTGCACCCGGTGCAGCCGCCCGCGTGCGGGCCGCCCTCCGGGTCGAGCGCGATGTTCCAGTTGATGACCGTCTTCGCCCAGTTGCGGGTCGCGCCGATGACCAGGTTGCGGGTGTGCCACTTGAGCGTGTCCGCGAAGGTGTCGGCCGGGACGGACGACTGGCTGCCCGAGCACTCGGTGAAGTAGATGTCCTTCGTCGGGAATTGGTCGTGCAGCGCCGTCATGGCGCTCGGGTCGCCGTAGTAGCAGTGGTAGGCGGTGCCCGCGACGTACCGCGCCGCCGACGAGCCCAGCAGCTGCTGCGGGTAGGCGTCCAAGTCGGCCGCCTCGTCCGCCGGCGCGCCCACCGTGTCGTCCGGGTGCTCCGACCAGTTGTGGTCGAAGGCGAGGATCTCCGTCTTCAGCTTGGCCTTCTTGAGCAGCGGACCGAGCTGCTCGATGACCTTCGCCTCCTGCCAGGAGGGCATGTCCGTCCCTGGGTACCCCTTCGGGTTCCGGTTCTGCGGCTCGTTCTGGACCGTGAGGGTGTCGATCTCGACGCCCTCGGCCCGGTAGGCCTGGACGAACTTCACCAGATAGGCGGCGTAGGCGCGGTAGACGCGGGCGTCGTCGATCAGACGCCCGCCCTCCAGCGAACCGCCGGTCTTCATCCACGCCGGCGGGCTCCACGGAGTCGCCACGATCTTGATGCCGGGGTTGATCCGCTCGGCCTGGCGCAGCAGCGGCAGGATCTCCTTCTTGTCGTGGGCGACGGAGAAGTGCGCGAGGCCGTAGTCCGTGCGGCCAGCCGGCATGTCGTCGTAGGTGTACGCGGGGCCGTCGGTGAAGTCGGAGGCGCCGATGGGCTGGCGGAGGTAGTTCAGGCCGTCGCCGGTACGGGGGTCGAAGAGCGAGCGCATGGCGGCGTCGCGGGCCTTCGGGGCCAGCCCGGAGAGCACCGACGCCGAGGAGTCGGTGATCGAGGCGCCGAAGCCCGACATCGTCTGGTACGTCCGGCCTGCGTCGACCACCACGGTCGGCGCGCCGCTCGGCGTGGTGGTGAAGGGGACCGTACCGGCGTCGGCCAGCTTCTGCTTGCCGTCCGGCGTGGTGATCCACACCTGGGCCGTCGTGGCGCCGTCGCGGCCGCCGTTGCCGTGGACGGCGGCGTGGCTCGGGGGCGCGGCCTGGGCGGCGGCCACACCGGGGCCGACGAGGGCGGTGGCGACCAGGACGCCGGTCGTGGCGAGGACGGCCTTGGAGATTCTGGGCATGAGGAAGGAACTCCGTGCGGGTCTCGGAGGGCGCCCGGTGAGATTTTCCGACCGGACGGGACGGGACCTTAGCCCAGCCCCCCCTCGCAGGGAACAGGCCGGACACCCCCACTTTTGCGTCGAACGCCGCGCTGACCTGCACGAAGGTGACGGTCCGGAGGTTCCGCGCAGGGGGCGCCGGGGTACCGGCCCGGGGTCACACGGCGGTCAGTGCGAACCCGTGCCCGGCCGGATCGGCGTAGTACCGCGTGTCGTGGACGCCGCCGTTGTTCCTGGCCTCCACCGGAGTGGCTCCAAGGCCGATCGCCTCCCGCTCGGCCGCGTCCATGTCCGCCCGCCCGACCCGGATGAGCACATGGGCCTGCTGGGAGTCGTCCGGGCGGGGCCAACTCGGCGGTGCGTACCCGAGATCCCGCCGGACCGCCAGATGCACCCCCGCCTCCCCGACGACCTCCACGTAGTCGTTGCCCCGGCCCGGCCTGGACTCGGCGCCCAGCAGACCGGCGTAGAACTCGGCCAGTTCCATCGGGTCGGCACTGTCGAGCACCAGGACCAGGGATTTGTGAACTGCCATGCGAGGACCCCTCTGCGGAGATCGGATCGAACGTACATGCGTGCACTGAAAGGCTGCCGCCCGCCTCTGGGCGGCACCTGCCGGCGGATCGCACACCCCGCGACCACCGGCGGCCCGCACACCGTGTGCCCCCGACCGGGCCGGGCAATCCGCTTGCCGGGCCGGGAGTTCGTCCGCACCATGGACGGCATGGCGAGCGCACTCCCCACCCCTGCCCCGAAGGCCCGCCGCGCGACGGTCGACGACGTACCCGCCCTCGTACGGCTCCGCGCGCTGATGATGGCCGGCATGGGGGTGCCGATCGGGCCCGAGGACGCGCCCTGGCGGAACGCCGCTGCCCACTGGTTCGCCGAACGGCTGCCACGGGAGGACGAGTTCGCCGCCTTCGTCGTGGACGATCCGGAGCTCGGCGTCGTCAGCAACGCCGTCGGCGCCTGCGAACACCGGGCCCCCGGCCCCCGCAGCCTCAGCGGCCTGCGCGGCCACGTCTTCAACGTCAGTACCGAACCGGCCGCCCGCAAGCGGGGATACGCGCGCGCCTGCACCGAAGCCCTGCTGCGCTGGTTCGACGAGGAGACCGGGGTGACCATGGTCGACCTCAACGCGACCCCGGACGGAGCGCACCTCTACGAGGCCCTCGGTTTCGAGGTCCCGCACTACCCCGCCCTGCAGATCCGGCTGAACGCTGTTCCGTAACCTCCGTAACTTCCGTAACCTCCGTAACCTCCAGAACCCGGGAGCCAACACGGGTTCTGCGGGCTCGCGTTCGGGGCAGGAGCCGTACATGGCATCGATGAGGCATGTGGCTCTGGCTCCCCGCGCACTGCGGCAGTTGCGGCGGGTGCGCTCCGTCTACCTGGTGGGCGCCCTACTCTCCCTCCTCGGGCTGCTCACCCAGGAGGAGGGTCCTGCGGCGACGGGCGGCCGGTCGGTGGTGATCGCCGCCGTGCTCCTGGGGGTGTTCACCGTGCTGCTCGCCGTGACGCTCGTACAACTGTGGCGCCACGCGCGCACGGTGCACTGCGGCACCGCCCGGAAGCTGACAGGGACCACCTGAGGTTCCGTCGGGCGCGCGGCGCCCTCGGCGAGGCCGGACCGGCCCGCCGGGGCGCGGATCGTGCGCGTTCGCACCCACCGGGTGGACCCGTGCGCGGAGCCGGTGAGCGAACGGGGATGCTGGACGGATGACGACCCCCCTCACCACCCCCGCGATCCGCTTCCGCTTCGGACTCACTCCGCTGGAGAAGATGGCGTCCCGGGGCGCGGGGCACCCCGTACGGCACTGGTTCGGACTGACCGACGGCTGGTACTGCGTCGATCTCGACGGCCACGAGGTGCTGCGCTACTCCGCCCGCACGGTCGCGGAGTTGAGGGGAGACGGTGATCCGCCGCATCCGTACGTGGACTACTACGTCGCCCGGCTCTGGGAGGACCTGCTCGCCATCGTGTCCGACGCGATGGAACCGGTGCCCGGCGACCTGGCCGGCATCGCCGCCGACCCCTCGCCGGACTGGGAGTGGGTCGACACGCCGGAGGCGGAGGCCGCGGCCGACTGGCACGGAGCGGGCTACCTGTACACCGGCTACCTCCGTGTCGCCCCGGACCTGCGTTTCTGCCGCACGGTCGCGGGCGAGGACGACGTGGTGATCGCCACCTGGGAGCAGCGGGCGGACCCCGAGGGCGTGATCGAGTTCGCGGTCCCGCGGTCCGGCCGGGTGACCATGCGGACGAGTGAGTTCCTCGCAGCGGTGACCGAGCTGCACCGCGCGCTGTTCGCCGCGATGGACCAACGTGTCCGCGAGCTGGCGGAGTTCGAGCCGGATCCGGCTGCTCCTGAGGCGATGGAGCAGCTGCGCCGTGAGCACGGGGACCGGGCGACCTGGCTGCGGCGTGCGCGGGACCGGGAACCCGGCACCGACTGGGAGGCCGTACGGAGTGGCGTGCGCGCACTCCTCACCGCGCGGCCCGGCCCCGATGTCAGTGCCCCCTCCTAGGGTTGGAACATCACTCGGGGAGCCACTCGGGGGGCCTGTGAAGGGGAGTGGAAGCATGTCCGGAAACAAGATCCAGCACAAGGTGAACCACGTCGCGCTGGTCGTGGACTGTTCGGGTTCGATGCGTCCGCACCAGGGACAGCTCATCCGTGTCGTCGATGAGTTCGTGGCAGGTCTCAAGGCCGAGTCGGACAGCCTCGGTCACGAGACCCGGATCAGTCTCTACTCCTTCGACCACCGGGTGGAGAACCTGGTCTGGGACATGGACGTGAAGCATCTGCCGTCCATGCGGGGCCTGTACAAGGTCAACAACGGCGCCACCGCCCTCATCGAGGCCTCGCTGAAATCCCTGGACGACCTGGGTCACATCTGGGAGGAGTACGGCGAGCACAGCTTTCTCCAGATCGTCGTGACGGACGGCGAGGAGAACGCCTCCGGTGGCGACCGGCGGCACGACGGTGACATGAAGATCCTCGGCCCCTGGCTCGACCGGATCACGGCGAAGATGGGCGGTCTTCCGGGCCACTGGACCTCCGCGATCCTCGTCCCGAACTCCCTCGCCAAGCGCACCGCCCAGCACTACGGCTTCCCTGCCGGGAACATCGCCATCTGGGACGCCGATTCCACGGAAGGCGTCGAGGAGGCGATAGGCACCGTGCGCGCCGCCGCTACCAGCTTCCTCCGGGGCCGCGAACGGGGCGTACGGGGCACGAAGAACCTCTTCGCCGTGGGCCAGGACATATCGGTGGACGAGGTGCGGGCGAGTTTGGAACCGATCGCGGCCGACAAGTACCGGCTCCTGAAGGTCGACAAGGAGACCGAGATCCGGTCCTTCGTCGACTCGCACCCGGGTGTCTCCTACCAGCGCGGTTCCTGCTACTACCAGTTGGGTGCCCGGGTCCAGGTTCAGCCCGACAAGGAAGTCATCGTGGTCGAGAAGGAAACCGACCGCGCCTACACCGGCGACGCCGCGCGCAGCCTGCTGTTCGGGACCGGTATCCACGGCACCGTCTCCGTGAAGGCGGGCAACAACCCCCAGTTGGAGGTGTACGTGCAGAGCCGCTCGGTGAACCGCAAGCTCAAGGCGAGCACCCGCCTCCTCATCATGCTCTGAGCTCGGCAGGGGGAGAGCGGGGAAGTCCGCCGTGCGGTCACGCGTCCCGGGGGCGTGGCTGCCGTGGAAGTCCGTCGGCCCGGTCCGAAGCTCCGGCTTTGAATCGAATGGACGTTCCCTCCGTGAGCGCGTACTTTCCATCTGCCTGCTTGTACGACGAGGCGAAGGGCTGTCCCGCGATTCGTCGCGCACCCATCGAGGTGCACGACAGCCCTGCCCAATTTCTTCGAAGTGGTCCGGGGGGACTCTGTCGTGTCCGATTTCTCTGCGTTTCCCGAACAGTCGCTCCCGTACGGCGTCCCGCCGTACCAGGCGCCGGCCCGTGCCCCGGAGGGCCTGCTGAAGGCTGTCGTCGTGCTGCTGGGCCTGGTGGCGCTCACCGACCTCTTCGCCGTGTTCGCCGACCTGAAGATCGTGAACCTGGTCGGCGACGGCACGACCTTCGTCGCCGTCTCCACCGACGATCTCGACGCCGCGGACACCCTGTACACCGCTGCCGGGCTCCTCCAGTTCGTCGCGTTCATCGCCTGCGCGGTCGTCTTCCTGGTCTGGTTCTTCCAGATGCGCACGTACATCGGGGTCCTGGCGCAGGACGCCTTCGAGCAGGGCGCCGGATGGGCGATCGGCTCGTGGTTCATCCCGTTCGGTGCGCTGTGGATGCCCTTCCGCATCGCCAAGCAGATGTGGAACGCTGCCACCCGGACCTCCGGCTCCGAACCGGCGCGGTACCCGTCCTCATGGCCGGTGGGGCTGTGGTGGAGCCTCTTCGTCCTCTCGACCGTCGCCGGATGGTTCGTCGCCAGGGGGTACGACGACGCCGACTCGCTCCTGGAGGTCAGGGACGCCGCCCTCCGGATCGCGGTGGTCGACGGCCTGGACGCTCTCGCCGCCGCGGCCGCGGTGTACTTCGCCATCCGCCTGTCCGCCCTGCACCGCCGGCCCGCCCCGGAGCCCGGCTTCGCGTCCCCGGACCGGCCGGGTGGCCTTGCCACCTGAGGGCGTTTCGCTGCCCCGGGCCCCGGGGCGGCGTGCGAGCGGGCCCGGCCCTCGTCGAGGCGGCCGTCAGTGGCTGACGGCCGCCTTGACCACGGCGACGACCAGCCCGATCGCGGCGTCGAGCGCGCCGGCCAGCAAGGCGACCGCGGCGCCGTTGCCGAGCCGCACTCCTCCGTACCAGCCCCAGCCGAAGAGGCCGGCCACGCTGACGCCGGCCGCCGCGAACAGCGCGGTCTCCAGGTCCATCACGCCCAGAGCGGCGGCACCGATGAGGATCAGCGGACCGGCGGCGGAAAGCAGCAGCGGGCTGCTGACCCACAGCATCCGGCGCAGCTCCGCCCGGGTGGCGATCCGGCCGTGCACCGTGCGGTGCGCCTGCTCGTCGGCGACGAGCGTCGCCAGCCAGAGGCCGATGGCGGCCGCGGCCACACTCGCCGCCGCCCCGGCAGGGGTGGGGTGCTCGGCGGCCGACAGGCCGATCACCACGGAGATCATGGTGATGGTCGCGTACAGCCGTTCCTTGAGCCAGTTGAGCCACTCGGCGGGTTGCTCCGCGTCCTTGCCCGCTCCGCTTCCGGCGACGTCGGCCGGGCGCGGTCCGCGCCCCTCGGTGCTCTCGTGGGCCATACGGTCAGCGTAGATTTCAAGACACCCGATCCGACGACCCCTCGGGGTCGTGTCGCCGGGGCGGCTACGGGGCAGGACGGCGCGTCCCTCTTGCGGCCGGACGACCCGGGAAGGCAGGGTTCGTCGCTGTGGCCACCCTGCTGATCGTCCATCACACACCGTCGCCCAACTGCCAGGCGCTCTTCGAAGCCGTCGTCTCGGGGACGGCGGCGGACGGCATCGAGGGCGTGCGTGTCGTGCGGCGCGCGGCGCTCGCCGCCACGGCTTCCGACGTGCTCGCCGCGGACGGCGTGCTGCTCGGCACCCCGGCGAACCTCGGATACATCTCCGGTGCTCTCAAGCACTTCTTCGACCAGATCTACTACCCGTGCCTGGACACCACGCGGGGCCGCCCCTTCGGCTACTGGGTGCACGGCGGCAACGACGTCACCGGCGCCGTACGCGCGATCGAGTCGATCACCACCGGCTTGGGGTGGCGCCGTACGGCGGACGCCGTGACGGTCACCGGAGAGCCGGCCAAAGCCGACGTCGAAGCCTGCTGGGAACTCGGCGCCACCGTCGCGGCGGGCCTGACGGTCTGAGATTCGGGCACTCCGTGCCCGATGCCGGTCGAGTGGACCTGGAGTCCCTCATGCCGGTGAACGACGGAAGCGGAAGCGGACCGGTGGCCCCTTCCCGGCGGAATCGGTCACCGGTGGTGGCTTCGAGGCCGACGCGCTCAGCGCGTGGGCCCGCAAGAGCCAGACAATCTCGGACGTCACCACCCGATGGGCCGGTTACCGCGTTCGGACCATGGTGTGCCGGATGGGGGCGAACCGGCCCGAAGGGGACTTGATGCCTTGGCGCCGTGGCGGAAGACAGGCCGCGTGTGGGTGGCGCTCCACGGCTTGAGGCTGCGCCGACGCTCGCCAGGGCGCTCGCGATCGCCCGCCGACGCCTGCCCGAAGCCGCCCGAGGGCTCACCGCGGTTCTTGGCGGAATGGCTCCGGGAAGCGCGAGCGCCACGGCTGCGGACGCGAAGGTTCGTACCGGCCACTCGCGCGAGGATCACCGGCTGTGCCCGACCTGGGATGTACGTTCGTACACTTGGGCGCTAGGGTCACCCCATGACTGTCGACATACCGGTCCGGCTGCCTGCCGCAGACCGGCGGGCCCGTGCGGCCGTGGCTGTGCTGTTCCTGACCAACGGGGCTCTCTTCGCCAACCTCCTGCCGAGGTACCCGCAGATCAAGGCCGAACTAGGCATGAGCAACGCGGTCTACGGCCTGGCCGTGGCGGCCTTCCCGACCGGGGCCCTGGTGGCCGGACCCGTGGCGGGAGTGCTCATCCGCAGGTTCGGCTCGGCCCGGGTCGCGGTCGCCGGCACGCTGCTGACCGGGGTGGGCGTCCTCGCCGCGGGTCTCGCGGGCGCGGTGCCGCTCTTCGCGGCGGCGCTGTTCCTGGCCGGGGCGATGGACGCGATCACGGACGTCGCGCAGAACGCGCACGGTCTGCGTGTGCAGCGCCGTTACGGGCGGTCCATCATCAACTCCTTCCACGCGATCTGGTCGATCGGCGCCGTCGCGGGCGGGCTCATGGCCGCCGGTGCCATGGCACTGGACCTGACGCGCGGGCAGCACCTGTCCGTATCGGCCGTCGTCTTCGCCGCCGCCGCCCTCGTCGCGCTGTGCCACTGCCTGCCCGGCCCGGACAATGAGCCCGTACCCGCCGACCTTCCGGCGGAACAGGTCCGGCCCCCGGCCACCGCGCGGCGCGGCACCGCGTATGCACTGGCCGCCCTGGTACTCATCGCGACCGCCGGAACGCTCGTGGAGGACGCGGGCAACTCCTGGGCCGCCCTCTACCTCTCCGACTCCCTGCGCGCCTCGGCCACACTCGCCGCCACCGGCTACATCGCCCTGGTCGGTGCCCAGTTCGTCGGCCGCATCATCGGTGACCGGCTCGTCGACCGGTTCGGCCAGCGGGCGGTCGCCCGTACCGGCGGCGTGATCGCCGCGCTCGGCATGGGCCTGGCGCTGGCCGTACCCACGCTGCCCGGAACCGTACTCGGGTTCGCCGCCGCCGGATTCGGTGTGGCGACGCTGGTTCCCGCGGCCATGCACGAGGCGGACAACCTCCCCGGTCTCAAGCCCGGTTCCGGCCTGACGATCGTCTCCTGGCTCATGCGCCTCGGCTTCCTGCTCTCCCCGCCGGTCGTCGGCCTGATCGCCGACGCCACCAGTCTTCGCCTCGGCCTGCTGGTGGTCCCCCTGGCGGGAGTGCTCACGGTCCTCCTCTCCGGCGTCCTCCGCCCACGGCGTACCGCCGGGGCAGGCGCGTAGGGGTACGGGCCCCGGCTCGGGCGGCACCCCGCGGTCGGGCACTTCCCGGCCCCGGCAGCGCCCCGCGCCCGCGCCCGCGCCCCGTACCCTGCCCCGAGCCCCGAGCCCCGAGCCCCGAGCCCCGAGCCCCGAGCCCCGAGCCCCGAGCCCCGAGCCCCGAGCCCCGAGCCCCGAGCCCCGAGCCCCGAGCCCC